>JAYUSQ010000253.1:0-38040 GCA_043755595.1 Acidobacteriota bacterium
TCAAGAACTTCGACGACATCTTCGACATCAAGTACACCGCCCGCATAGAGGGCGAGTTGGACGATATCGAAGACGGCAAGATCGATTGGCGCGTCGCCCTGGCCGAGTTCTACGAGAAGTTCAAGGTGGACCTGGTGCGCGCCGAAGCCACCATGGAGGACATCAAGCGGATCGAGAAGCCGACCGACTTGATCTGCGACAAGTGCGGCAAGCCGATGATCTTGCGACTATTCTCATCAAGGCAGAATCATTCTTCAGGTCGGGGTGGCGCTCTTCCAGTAAAGCGCGCGTTACTTCCGATAATCAGGACCCAGTCTTCCAGACGGTGGGTAATCGACCGGGCGATGTCCCGGTGAAGTGTTCTGTGAACCGCCGCAGCTTCCGAACGTAACCGCTGGGTAATATCCTCGAAAATTGCGAGAACATGAGTGGGCTCTTCGGCACTCGCGAGAAATGACCCTACTCTGCTCGCCAAGCGTGACCCAGCACAACTTGGGGCTGGTGGCGCGTTTGACGCTAGGGAGGAGTCATTTCTGCCGACACAAAATCAGCGTGAGCCCGGTCCCGCGGGCGCGTCGGCGTTCGTGGGATAGATATCGACAAATTCGACCAACGACTGGCAGCCCTGGCCGTTCCGCTCGTCGGGATGGACTGGCGGTTTTAAGAGCGGCGTCCAGTGTCTGTAGAGTACGGCTTCCGCGCGCGGCTCAGTTACCGGAGCGCCCCCGTGCGGGAGCGCTCTACACCTGAGCTGAAAATGCTCTAAGCTGGACTTCGCAATGCTCACTCGCCGCGGTCTGTTGCCCTCGCTCGTCGCCTCCGGTTTGGCTTCCGCCGCCGAGCCCGATCTTGGAAACTTGTTTCCGTTGCTCGAAGCCACTAGCATGGCGCAGCAACAGACGCTGGGGTTTCTCGATGCGCGCTGGAAAAGGCTGGAAACGTGGAAGAAGGCCGCGCGGCCGGAACTCAATCGCTTGTTGCGGTACAGCCCTGCGGCCCTGCCGTTGTCGGGCAAGGTGGAAGGCGTTGAGCGCCGCGACGGTTTCCGGATTGAGCGCATCGCGATCTCGGCGACTGCGCAGCATTCTGTTCCGGCGTGGCTGCTGATTCCCGATAAACAGCGCGCAGGCAAGCCGGGCCTGATCGCCATTCACGATCATAGCGGACGGTATGTGTGGGGGCGCGAGAAGATTCTTTCCACTCCCGGCGAACCGGCTTTTCTGGCGGAGTTTCGCGACGGCGTGTACGGCCGACCGTATGCGGAAGAATTGGCGCGGCGGGGGTTTGTGGTGCTGATCGTCGACAGCTTCTACTTTGGCGAGCGCCGCTTGCGCGTCGAAGATATGGACCCGGCCAACGCGCCGCCCGTCTTTCGCGCACGTCTTACCGCACTCGCATCGCTTGACCGCACTACGCTCGCCTGGAGCCGCGCCGTAGATGCGCTGTGCAGCGAGTTCGAACACTTGACGGCGAAGACCATCTTCACTTCGGGCGCCACTTGGCCTGGGATTTTGGCTTGGGACGACCGGCGGTCGGTTGACTATCTTTGCTCGCGGCCGGAAGTGAATCCCGAACTGATCGGATGCCTCGGGCTTTCGATTGGCGGCTTGCGCACGGCCTACCTGATTGGGGCCGATCCCCGCATTAAAGCTTCTTGCGTGATGGGGTGGATGACGCAGTTCCACGGCCAACTGCGCAATTACTTGCGGAATCATACCTGGATGGTCTACGTGCCCGGACTCACGGGCGTGATGGACTTGCCGGACGTCGCTGGCCTGCACGCGCCCGGAGCGCTGTTGGTGCAGCAGTGCCGGCGCGATGCGCTATTTCCAGTCGACGCGATGCAAGGCGCTATTACGCACCTGGAACGGATTTACGCGAAGGCGGGAATCAAAGAGCGCTTCCGGGGATCCTTTCACGACGTGCCGCACAGCTTTCTTCCGGCGATGCAGGCCGAGGCGTTCGAGTGGCTGGAGCGATGGCTCCGCTCTTGAGCGCGCTATGCTGGAATCGCGATCACACACATGCCCGGCCGTCGCACCACGCTGATTTTATCGGCACTCGCACTGTCCGCCGCCGCAGCTTGGACGCAAGGCGTTTCGGCTCGCGTAGCGAAGCCGTTGCCTCGAGGTAAAGCCTCTGGGCTGCCGTTTCCCACTAAGTTCGTCGATGTCGCAGCCGAGGCGGGTCTGACGCATCCGACAGTGTATGGCAGCGAGGAGCACAAGCAGTACATCATCGAGACCGTGGGCTGCGGAGTCGCTTTCATCGACTACGACCACGACGGTTGGCTTGATATTTTCCTGTTGAACGGAACGCGTCTTGAAGGGGTGGCGCCGGGTGTCACCAATCGCCTGTATCGCAACGAGAGGAACGGCAAGTTCACCGATGTGACAGCCAAAGCGGGATTGACGCGGCAGGGCTGGGCGGGATCGGTTACCGCGGGCGACTTCGATAACAACGGCTTCACTGACCTATTTGTGACGTACTACGGTCAGAATGTCTTGTATCGCAACAACGGCGATGGCTCTTTCGCCGATGTCACCGAGGCGGCCGGCCTGCTGCGCAAGGAGACCCACTGGGGCGGGGGCGCGGCTTTCCTCGATTTTGATCGCGATGGGGACCTTGATCTGTTTGTGGCCAACTACTTGCTCTTCGATCAAACGAAAGTGCCGCGCCCGGGGCAGTCGGCAAACTGTAACTGGAAAGGCGTGCCGGTGAATTGCGGCCCGCGTGGGCTGCCGACGGATAAACATGTTCTGTATCGCAACGAGGGCGGTGGGAAGTTTGTGGATGTGAGTATATCTTCGGGGATCGCACAAGCCGGCGGCAGTTACGCGATGACAGTTTTGCCGGCCGATCTCGACAATGACGGCTGGACCGATCTATACGTCGCCTGCGATTCGACGCCGAGTTTTTTCTTCCGCAATAACCACGACGGGACCTTTTCCGAGTCTGGACTGGAGCGGGGAGTGGCGCTGAATGAAGATGGGATGGAGCAGGCCGGGATGGGCATCGGGCTGGGCGACTATAATCTTGACGGGCATCTGGATATCTTTAAAACGCATTTCGCCGACGACACTAACGTGCTCTACCGGAACGACGGCAAGGGCAATTTCGACGATGTGACGATTTCGAGCGGGCTGGCCGTGGAGACGCGCTACATCGGTTGGGGTGCGGCGATTGAGGACCTCGACAACAACGGGCTGCCCGATTTGTTTGCCGTCACCGGCAACGTGTATCCGGAGATTGAGCGGCGGTTACCGGCGTATCCGTGGCGGACTCCGCGGCTGGTATTCCGGAACCTTGGGACGCGGTTTGAGGAACTCTTCGATGAGGCCGGGCCCGGTGTGGGCACTCCGCATGCCAGCCGCGGCGCGGCGTTCGGGGACTATGATAATGACGGGGACATTGACGTCGTGATCGTAAATCTGGGCGAGCCGCCTACGTTGTTGCGCAATGATTTGCCGGCGGGGCCGCAGCAACAGTGGCTGACGGTGGCGCTGACCGGGGTCAAGTCGAATCGGTCCGCGATTGGCGCTCGCGTCACCGCGCGGTATGGCGGCAAAGTGCAGGCGCGCGAGGTCACCAGCCAAGGAAGCTTTTATTCGGTGAACGATCCCCGGCTGCATTTTGGACTGGGCGCGGCGACGGCTGCCGACCTGGAAATTCGTTGGCCCAGCGGGCAGATTCAGCGGTTGACGCAGGTGAAGGCCGGCCGGATTCTGGAGGTGAAGGAGCCATGATGATGCGAACGGCTCTGATGGCGGCTGCGCTCACCGCTCAGGCGATCGCTGAGACGGCGGCCCCAGCGGCGGAACAATTGCGGGGAATCGTCCGGAAGGCGATTGATGGTTTGAAGAACGAGGATGAACGACGCGGGCAGTTTCTGTTCAAAGCGCGCAACGAGCGCAAGGAATTGGATGCGAGCGGCAAAGTCCTGAATCTGCATTCGCACTCATGGGAACGTATTGAGATCGATGGGTTCCCGTTCGGTCGGACGTTGGAGCGCGATGGCAAGCCCTTGACCGGCGAGGAACGGAAGACCGAGGATGCCACGATTCAGAAGCGGCTAGCGGAGTTGAAGGCGCCGAAACCCACAGAGGCCAGTGTCGGCGCGCTGGCTGCCCGGGGCGGTAGCAAGAGCCAGCCCGACGATTGGTATATGGAGTTTCCAGACGCGCTGGATTTTAAGTTGGTGCGCGAAGAAACGATTAACAACCGGGTGGCCTGGCATCTGGAAGCGTGGCCCAAGCCCAAGTATCAGGCGAAAAACATGCGAGCCCGGGTATTTGGCAAGATGAAAGCGAATTTCTGGATCGACAAGGCAAGCTCAGAGCTTGTGAAAGCCGATGCGGAAATGTTCGACACCGTGAGCGTGGGGTTTGGCGTCTTGGGCAAGATCGAGAAAGGGACACGTTTTCGGCTCCAACGAAGGCAGATTGCAGACGGGGAGTGGCTGATTGAATCGCAGTACATGCGTTTCGGTGCGCGGATACTTCTTTTCAAGACTCTGCGTAACGAATCAACGACGGAGTGGTCCGAGTTTCGGCGGCGGCCCAAAGTTGTACCGGCGCGCTGAAGCCTTAGCGGGCGGGTTGCTCGATTTTGAATTCCATCGTCTCGGCTACGACGACCCGGTCACCGGTTTGGACTTCGAGGCGGAAGCGAACATCGTTGCTGGCCCTGCGATAGACGACACTGCCGTTCCGTAACTGGTCTGCATCCAGTTGAACCAGCTTCTGCGCTCCGCCATCGCTGATTACCAAAACACCCTTGGCTTGGCTATGAATCGGCCCGGCATCGCGGTCCCACCGGACGTGCAAGCTGTCTCCAGTGGGCGTCACGGTCATGTGCAGAGAGTAGGGATCAGGCCGAATACCGGCCGGTAGCTGATTCCGGAGGCTCAGCGCGACCTGGAAACCGAGCATGGTCCCCAAGAGGAGAAAGATAAACGACAGCGGAATCCAGACCCATCCGCTACGCACTTTCGACCCTGTTTTCGGATCGATTTTGGAGGTTGGCAATCCAAGTTGAAGCTCTTCGTCCACGATCGGGGGAGGAGCGACGGTTGCGACACTTGCCATTTGAGAGGCTCGGCTCCTGAATTGAGGTTCTTCTGATGGCGGTATGGATTGTGACGGGGGCGTCTCGGCGCCATAACCGGCGCGGGCAGCATTGGCTTTTGGTGGAACGGCTCCCGATATTCTGATTGGGGCAGAAGGCCTTGGCGCAGGGCCGGTTCCCCCGCCAAGCTCACGCCGCCGGAATGGAAATTCCTTGTAAGACGATTGAGCCCGAACGGTGCCGCTCTCGCGGAAGAAGATTCCAGCTTGGCTGACACGGGTGGCAAACGGCTTGATCAGCAGGCAGATCGCGTTTTCGTCAGGGAACATCTGTCCGAACAGATCGAGATCGTCGTCCGTCAAACCGAGCCCTTCACGCGTGTGGCTCCGGTAATACCCCACAGCAAAGGTTTGCTTGCCCTGACCGGGCGCCCACTTATCAACCGTTTCCCTGAACCGCGCGACCTCTTCTTCAGATAACTGATACGCAACTCCGCGGCTGTGCTGGCAGGGGACGGGCTCATAGTCGTCAACGACGACGATATGGGAGTCACTGGTACGGTCCACCGTGCCCAGGAGGATGCCCCCCATCTCCACGCCCCGCCTGGGCATAGAGCCGAAGCCCCGCATGATTTCCGGCAACAGCCGGTCTACAAATTCAAGGCTGACCTTGACGGCAATCGGCCTGCCTGCGACTTCCCAGCGGTAATACTCTGACTGAGAAGTTGTTTCGTTGGGTTGCATGGGCGGCGCCTGCGTCAAAGACCCTTTCACGTTATCACCATTGCGAGCTCTGTCGACTGTAAAGCTCGACACGTTTTCGCGGGGTAGATTCCGACCACACTTCTAGTATCGGGCTCGTAAGGCTAAAACTTTAGAGAAAAGCCCGGAAGTCCGCTTGTACCTCAGGGCAAGACTTCGGTAATCGCCTTGCCCGCCTTAGGGATCGATGCGGGGTAATCCTCGCCCAGGAGGGCGGCGACGGTGGCGGCTACCTGGCTTTGGGTCACCGCGCCGGTCTGTTTGCGTTCACCGCGGGCGGGTGTGTCCGGACCCAGGAAAGCCATCCATATATACTTCGAGTCTGGAATTTTTTGGCCGTGACTCTTCCATTCAACGGGCGCATCGCCACGGCCATGATCGGGCAGGAAGATCAAGGTCGTCTTGCCGCGATACTGATCGATCGATTGCAGGGTCTGCCACAACTCCCTCAGGTAGGAATCGGCCAAACGCGTGGCGCGCAGGTAGTCGGCATACTTGCCGGCGTGCGCCCATTCGTCGGTCTCGCCCAAGGACAAGTACATCAGCCGCGGTTTGTGGCGCTTCAGATATCCGAGCGCGGTATGAAAGGGGAATGCGTCCAGAGCCTCGCTGTCCCAGATGGCCGACTCTCGCTTCAGCCGGTTCATCAAGGCAAGCTCCGGGGTCAGCGGCGGAAGGAGGAAAGGGTCTGCACCGGCGTTCACCGGGAAGCCGGCCCGTGTGGCGTTAAAGATGAAGGGGAACACGTCCCACGCCCCAAACGCGGCGACCTTGCCTCGCAGGGCAGGCTTTTGATGCAGCCACTCGAAGACGGTGACGTTGGGGTTCGGGATCTTGTCGTTACTATTCAAACCGGGATCGACAAAGCCGCACAACGTTTCGCTATAGCCGGGATAGGAGAAGTTCAGGCCGTTTGTTACGAAAGCTTCCGAGCCTTCGGCGCGATTGCCGAAAATCTGCCCCTGTTTGCCGATCGTCGACCAAAGAAATGGCATCAGCGCCTCGCGCCGCGCGGCGGGAGTTTCTCGCCAGAATTCCTTCTTGAGCGAATCTGGATTGCCGACGCTTCCGTTGGCTTCGTTCATCAGGGCGGTGTCCGCCCCTTGAAACACTTCCTGCCAACGAAGGCCGTCTGCCATGACGACGATCACGTTGCGGGTTATGGGCGGGGCCGGCCGCGCGGGAGCGGCAAGGGTCAACAGCAGGACGACTAAAAGATGGGTCACAGCGATTTCTCCTCGCGCGGATAGTGGTAGCCATGCGGGTGTACCAGTGAAGGCCCAGTATACGAGACTCTCCGTTACACCCGCATGTCGATTCGACAAGGGGTTGGTGGAAATTCTTACTGAGAGAGCAGCGCCTTAGCACATTGGATATACTAACTTCCTATGCCAACTGGCAACCTGAAAATAACTATTTCGGATCTTCTGTCGAACCCCCTGGAGCGCCCCGTCGACATCGAAGTGCGGCGCGACCCGGGTCCGAACGGCGCCGGTGGCGGAAACCTGGACTACACGTTCGAACCCGAGGGCACGACCACGGCGCTCCTGAAAGACCTTCCCACCCGTGGAGGCCCCGGCTCACGGCATACGTTCCGCTTCTTTGCGCGCGGCTACGTGAATGTTGCGTTCATGCAGTTCGTCGAGGAAGGCGACCGGGATGCCGTGCAGCGCGTCTACATGGTTCGCGATCCCAAACAGGTGAAATCCATCTCCGCGCCGGCGTTCCCCCGCCTGCCGAAGAAACTGCAAACCTGGCTGAATTCGGCGCAAATGATCGCCTTGGCCAAGGAAGACGAAGACCTGAAGGGCAAGAGTGGACCGGCGCTCTATGACGCACTCGGCGACCAGCGCAAAGCGGCCGTCCTCAACATTTTCCGTAAGGCCACCCACACTGGCACAGTCGCCGGAATCTGGGACTTCATCCGGGAACCCATGGTCATCCGTCCCGACCGCTGCTTTGTTCGCGTCGACCAAGGCCTGACCGAATTCGTCAGCAAAAACGAGTTATTCGTCACCGCGCCCAAAACGCTGCACCGGCCGCTGGAGAGCTACACGCTCTCAAACAGCGTGAAGAGCGACGATGCCCACGCCAACATTCAGCTGACGTTCCAGCGCGCCGGCGACGGAGCCTTCGCCGCCGATGTCGACATCGACGAGCACTCCGGCTTCGAGCACTGGGGCGAGGTGCTGCGTAACTTCTTCTCGCAGAAGAGGACCAGTCCCTACGCCATCCATGAACTGCTCCTCGCCGCCGACCTCTCCGAACACACGCTCGACCCCGGCTACGATCTGCAGTTGAAGTAGGCCGCCTTCCTCGCGTAGCGCTGCCTCGGCAGCAGCTGTTCTAGTATGGAAGCGTGAAACTGCTGGTGCTGACGCTGGGGTTGGTGGAAATTCTCGCCGCCCAATCGCCTGCGGCCGGGCATCGTGCGCAGGGCAGTGCGCTCAAAGCGAAAGGGGATGCCGCGGGCGCCTTGGCAGCCTTTGGGCGGGCGGCTGAGTTAGAACCGAAAGCAGCCGATCTGCGGGACGAAATCGGATTCCTGCTGGCGGTACAGGGTCGCCAAGCCGAAGCGATTCCCGAGTTTGAGCGGGCCATCGGGCTGAACCCGCGCTATGCCCCGGCCCATTATCATTTGGGCGTTGCGTTGTGGCTTCGCAAAGATGCCGCCCGAGCGATTGCCGCGCTCCGCGAAGCCGTGAAGGCCGATCCGCGCAACTCAGAGTATCGCTTCCGGCTGGCCACGATGTTGTTGGAAACCGGTGACGACGCGGCTGCGCTCGACGAGGCCAGAGCCGGCTCCGCCGCCGCGCCGGCTCGTGCCGATCTCTGGAATCTCATCGGCCGGCTGAAGCAACGCGCGAGCCAACTCAATGCCGCCCGCGACGCCTATCGGAAGGCGGTGCAACTGAGGCCCTTCGAAAACGAATACCGCAATAACCTCGGCTTCATCCTGGTCGATCTCGGCCTCGCCCAAGAAGGCCTCGCGCAGTTTCAGGCGATCTTAAAACGCGACCCTTCCAATCGCATCGCGCAAATCAACGTCGGCTACACGCAGCTGCAAATGGGCGACTATGACGCGGCGCTGGCGCAGTTCCAGCGTTTGGCGGCTCAGCATCCCGATGAGGCAGTGATCCAGTACGATCTGGGTCTCGCGCTGAAGCAGAAGGACCAACTGGAGGCTGCGAAAAAGGCGTTCCGTGAAGCCCTCCGCCTCGATCCGGAGATGGCGGAAGCCTACTTTACGCTGGGCATCGCGTGCTGGCAGAATGGCGACATCGAAGAGACCACAGCCGCCATGCGCGCGGCGGTCGCCAAGCGGCCGGGCTACGCCGAAGCTCACTATATGCTGGGAACTGCGCTCAAGCAAAAAGGCGAGCTGGCCGAGGCCGGCCGGGCTCTGGAAGAAGCGATTCGCCTCAATCCAAACACGCCGGGCCCCTACAACACGCTGGCGCAAATCAGGCAACAACAAGGGGACAGGGAAGCGGCGAAAAAGCTTTTCGCCCAAGCGGCTGAGGTGAAAAAGAAGATCGAGGCGTCACAAGCCGAGCGGCTTCGCTCGATGGGCCCAGCTACGCGCTCTTCCCTTCCACGGCGATTAGCACCTGATTCGCCTTGACGCCCATCAATTTGTCGATGACTCCGCTGGGCCAATGAATTTCCAGATCGGCTGTCTCGGCCGCGCCCAATCCGAAGTGTACACGCAGGTCGCTTTGGGATAGATAACTGCCCCCGCTGCGCACTTCGTCCATCTGCCGGTGCGCGCCGGTAGAGCAATAGATCCTGGCCCCGATCCCGGTGCGATTAGATTTCACTCCCACCGTTTTGATCTTCAGCCAGTTGTGGCGCAAGGAAGAATCGCACCGTAGCAACTGTGGCACATCGTTGATGCAATTCACCAACAGATCCACGTCGCCGTCGTTGTCAAAATCGCCTGCGGCCATGCCGCGCCCGGTAACTTTCTCCGCAATGCCTGGCCCGAGGTGATCGGAGACTTCGGCAAAACGCCCGTTTCGCAGGTTGCGATAGGCCACCTTCCGTTGCCGGTAACCCGACTCCCGCGCGCTCTCGCCCACCTCTGGAAACACATGGCCATTGCAGAGCACCAAGTCCGGCCAGCCATCGTTGTCAAAGTCGACAAACGAAGCGCCCCAACCCAGGAAGCGGGTCACGCGCCCAAGGCCCGCCTGGAAAGTGCGGTCTTCAAAAACACCGCCGCCATCGTTTTTGTAGAGGCTGGTGGTATCGCCGGCGAAGTTGGTCTTGGCGATGTCGAAGTTGCCATCGCAGTCGTAGTCCGCCACGCTCACGCCCATGCCGGCCTGTGGTTTGCCGTCGGCGGAAAAAGCCACGCCGGCTTCAATCGCAATCTCGCGAAACGTACCGTCGTGGTTGTTCCTGTATAGGGCCGAAGATGTGGAATCGTTCGCCACATAAATGTCGGGCCAGCCATCGTTGTCGAAGTCCGAGACAATGACGCCCAAGCCATACGTGCCCTCCGTCTTCAAAATTCCGGCGGCGTCCGAGACGTCCTGGAAGGTGCCGTCGCCATTGTTGCGGAACAGGATGTTTTTCCCGCCAGCCAAACCCGGCGGTCCGCAAGCCACCAAAATTCCCTGGTACCTACACGGCCCCGATTCGGGCAGTGGCGCAGTCTTGGGATCGAAGTCGATGTAGTTGGCGACGAACAAATCCAGGTGTCCGTCTTTGTTGTAATCGAGGAACGCGCAGCCGGTGTTGTGGCGTTTCAGGCCAGTCGCGGTCCGGGTGGTCACGCCCGCTTTGGCGGCCACGTCGATGAACCTGCCATTCCCGAGATTCTTCCATAGGGAGCAGTCGCCCCAATAACTGACGAACAAATCATCGAAGCCGTCGTTGTCGAAATCGCCGACGCAGCAGCCGCTCCCCCAGCCCGTGCGCGCGAGGCCCGCAGGCAGAGTCACGTCCGTGAAGGTGCCGTCGCGGTTGTTTTTGTAAAGGCGGCTGACCGGCGCGGGCGAAGCCGCAGTCCATTTAGTTTCGAAGCGGCTGCCGTTGACCAGAAAAATATCGAGCCATCCATCGTGATCGTAATCGAAAAACGCGGCCCCGCAGCCCGTTGTTTCGATGAGATATTTGTTGCGGTTCTCGCCGCCATAAATTGTTTTGGTCTTTAACCCCGCCTCACGCGCCACATTGACAAAGGAAACGCCAACCCCTTCGCCATTCACAAGTTGATCGAACGAGAAGACCGCGGCGGTCCGGGAGAGCGAGCGAAGGATGGAGCGGCGGGAGACGCGCATCGCTCTCCATTGTGGCATCACGCGGGAGCCATCCTCAATGCAAAAAATGCTGTAGAATATTCCAGGTAAACTCTAGCTTCAGGAGGTCGAACGCCATGCTGCAATCGACTATTTCCCGGTTCTTCGCGACGGCATTTGTTCTCGCTCTCGGTCTACCGGCTTTGATGAAAGCCCAGGCGGTCTACGGGAGTATCGTCGGAACTATCACCGACTCTTCGGGCGCGGTGCTCGCAGGAGCGAAACTCAGCATCACGGATACAGGCCGCGATGTCAACGTCAACACAACCAGTAACGAATCCGGCAACTTTACCCAGCGATTTCTCATCGCGGGCCGATACCGTCTCCGCGTCGAGGCTCCCGGCTTCAAAGCGTATGTGCAAGACAATATCAGCGTCTCGGTCGATGCCGAGTCGCGAGTCGACATCGCCATGCAAGTTGGTGAAGTAACGCAGACTCTCGAAGTCACCACCGAAGGTTCAGTCCTGAAAACCGAGCGTTCCGACGTTTCCACTACCTGGAGCGATAAGACCATCACGAACATCCCCGTGTTCAATCGCAAGTTCTCCAATTTTCAGCTGATGACGCCGGGCGTGGTTTCGTTCCCGACCTCGGCTACGTCGGCCCAATCGGAAAATCCGCAGGGCGCATACCGCATGCTGGTGAACGGGCAAAGCTTCGCCGGCACGAGCCACTTGCTGGACGGGACCGACAACCACGATGCAGTGCTTGGCTGGCTTGTCATCAACCCGACCCTTGAGTCGGTGACCGAAGCGAAGATCACGACGGCAAACTACGACGCGGAATTCGGCGTCGCCAGTGCGGGCGTCGTCAGCGCGCAGACCAAGTCCGGTACGAATCAGGTTCACGGCAGTGCTTTTGAGTTCCTGCGCAACAACGTCATGCAGGCCCGCAATCCGTTCACCCAATCCAAAGTAATTCCGGGCTCGAACGGACGCACAATCCCGCTCACGCAATGGAATCAGTTCGGCGGCTCTTTGGGCGGCGCGATCGTCAAGAACAAGCTGTTCTACTTCGGCGACTTTCAGGGGTCCCGCCGCAATACCGGTGGTGGAGCGCTGCTCCGCGTGCCGTCGGCGGAAGAACGGCAAGGCGATCTGAGCAGCCTCAACGTCCCGATCTACGATCCGCTGAGCGGCGCTACTCCGGCGGCTCGCACACGTTTTCCCAACGACAGGATCCCGGTTGCCCGGCTGTCCTCTCAGTCACAGAATCTACTGAAACTGATCCCGCTGCCTAACGCCGCTGCGATCCTGGATCAGCCGAACTTCGCCTCCTCTGGCGGAGTGAAATACGACGACGAATCCTTCACCGGCCGCGTGGACCACTTCACTTCCGAAAGGCTCCATATCTTCGGCCGCTACACTATGCAGCAGTTCCGCATTGTGGCCCCGGGTTCCTATGGCGCTGCCGGCGGCGGCGGACTCGACGCTTCCGGATCGATCGCCGCCTTTGCCGGCAAATCGGATACCCGGAATCAATCGATCGCCAGTGGCTTCGATTACACGGTGCGCCCGACGTTGCTCACCGATTTCCGTTTCGGCTGGGTGCGGTACAAGGTGTTCGTGCAACCGAACGGCATTGGAACCTCACCTGCGAAAGACGCCGGAATTCCCGGCTTGAACAACGACAATAACTTCACCTCCGGAATGCCGGGCTTTTTTGTCAACGGCTACGGCAGCGGGGGTGCGATTCCGTTCCGCTTCGGCTACGCCTTGGGTGTGAACGGCTGTAACTGCCCGCTCATTCAGGATGAGAAGCAGGCGCAGTTCGTCAATAACTGGACCATGATTCAGGGCAACCACACGATCAAGTTTGGCGCCGACATCCGTCGCGCGTTCAATCTGCGAGTGCCGAGCGATCGTCACCGGTCGGGCGAGTTGAACTTCGACGTCGCCCGCACGCAGGGCCCCAACGGCGGATCTGGACTCGCCACCTTCCTGCTGGGCGATGTGTCGCGCTTCGAGCGTTATGTGTCCAACTCGTTGAACGCCCGCGAGACGCAAAATCGCTGGTTCTTCTTCGGTCAGGATTCGTGGCGCGCCACCAAGAAGCTGACCATTAACTACGGCTTGCGGTGGGAAATCTATCGCCCGCAGTATGTCAACGGCGACCGAAATGGCGGCTTCGTCGATATCGCTACCGGCGAAGTTAAAGTTGCGGGAGTGAACGGCGTGGGGCGCGACCTGAATGTCACGGCTCCGATGAACAACTTCGCGCCGCGCCTGGGCGTGGCATATCAACTCGATCAGAAGACGGTGATCCGCGCGGGCTACGGACGCGGATTTAACCTCGGCGTTTTCGGTTCCATCTTCGGACACAATGTCACGCAAAACCTGCCTGTACTGGGTATCCAGTCGACTCAGCCTGCGAATAACTTCGAATCCGTGTTCAAGCTGGGCGACGGCCCCACCGCTCTTGATCCGGCATCGATTCTGGCCGCTCAGCCTAAGGGTCCGAATGGATTCAACCTACTGCCGAATGGCGTGACGGCGTTCGTGATCACCAATCCGATCCGCTTCCCCACCGTGGACTCGTGGAACGTTACCATCCAACGCCAGTTCGGTCAAGGCATGTCCGCCGAAATCGGCTATGTCGGCACCAAAGGCACGCACGTCTTTGCCGGCATCGGTGGCGATTACGATCCCAATCAGGCCGATATCAATGGCTTCGGCACATTGTCGACTAATCAGCGCAAACCGTTCTTCAACAAGTTTGGCTGGTCGCAGAACCTGCGCTACTACGGCAGCGACGCGAGCAACAACTACCACTCGGTTCAGGCGAAGTTCGACAAACGCTTCGCTTCCGGCCTTTCGTTGATGACACACTTTACGTTCTCAAAGAACATCGACTACGACGGAACCTATTATCCGCGCGACGCCAAATTGGCCCGCGGCGTGTCGAACAACAACCGGCCGATCGTCGCATTCCTGGCAGTGGTCTATGAAATCCCGTTTGGTCAGGGGCGCGCGCACATGGCCAACTCCTCCAAGGTGGTCGACGCTTTGTTTGGCGGTTGGCAGGTGAACGGAACTTACAACTGGATGGCCGGGCAGCCGTTCACTCCCAGCTATCGCGACTGTAATGCCGATCGCGATACCGGCTGGTGCCGTCCCAATTCGGTGGGCGACTATTCGGTGGACAGCCCCAGCCAGTTTGGATGGTTCAAGACCACGTCGGCTCCACTGACGGCTAATCTGCAGACCGATGGCGCATGGCAGCGTCCGGCCCGCGGGACGTTCGGAACCGTTGGCCGCAACGAGATCTTCGGACCTTCGTTCCAGCAACTGGATATGTCGTTCTTCAAGACTTTCGCGATCTCCGAAAGACATAAGCTGCAGTTCCGCGCGGAGTCATACAACTTCACCAACCATACGAACCTGGCGAATCCCAATGGCTGTGTGGATTGCCCAGGTGTGGCCGGGCGAATCTTCGGAGCGTTCGCCAGTTACGTTCCGCGACAGTGGCAATTGGGTATGCGCTATTCGTTCTAAGCGGTTCGCATCGACATAACAAAGCGGTCCGCCCTTTCCCACGGGGGCGGGCCGTTTCTTTTTTGAGCTCTCGTAATTGGAGAAAATAGGATTTCGGATGCGGTTGCTTGGTTCGTTCACGCTCGCCTATGTCCTGGCCGCCACGGGTCCGCCGTGGATGCCGCAGCCGCTGCCGATGGTGCTGAAGACGGGCGAGACCCTGACCCGCAAACCACTCCCCGCTACCATGCCCGGCGGCTTGGCCGTCTTCGATTTCGACAGCGACGGCAAGCTCGATCTTTTCTTCGCCAATGGCGGCGAGTTTCCGGCAGGACGTAAGACTCGGCCGGAACATGCCAATCGGCTCTTTCGCAATCTTGGCGGAATGCGCTTCGCCGACGTGACTGGGCGCGCTGGTGTGGCGGGTGCGGACTATGCGTTCGGCGCGACCGCGGGCGACTATGATGGCGATGGCCACATCGACTTGCTGGTTCCCGGTCTCCATGGCGTCACACTGTTTCGCAACCGCGGCGACGGAACCTTTGTCGACCTTACATCGAAAGCGGGGCTTGCCGCCGACACCCGTTGGGCGGCCGCTGCGGCGTGGTTCGATAAGGATAACGATGGCGATCTCGACCTGATCGTGATCCACTATGTCGCCTGGGATGCCGCGACCGAACGTCAGTGCATTGTGGACGGCAAGCCGGACTTCTGCCATCCAAAACATTATGCCGCAACAACCAATTCACTCTTCGAGAATCGCGGCAATGGGGCGTTTGCCGATGTTTCAGCGGCCGCCGGCTTCCGCACACATCCGGGTAAGGGGATGTCGGTTGCGGTCGCCGATTTCGATGGCGACGGTTTTGCCGACTTATTCGTCCCCAACGATCGCGTGTTCAATCAGCTTTTCTTGAGCAGGGACGGCGGCAAGCGCTTTGAAGAATCCGCCTTTCCGTGGGGCATCGCGGCGCCCATGGATGGCAATCCGCCGTCAGCGATGGGCACCGATGCACAGGACTTCGATGGCGATGGCCGGCCCGACATCGTTTACTCCGCTCTCCGCGATGAAACTTTTCCGATCTATCGCAACAAAGGCACGACCTTCGAAGAAGCCACGGCGTCCACCCGGCTGAACGTACTAAGCCGATTGATGGCGGGCTGGGCCATCCTGTTTGCCGATCTCGACAACGACGGCGGGCAGGATATTGTAGTTGCCCGGAGCGACGCGCTGTCGGTCTCGGGCGGCCGAGGTTTAGCCGCCAAAGAACCGCCCTCCTGGTTTCGCCATCACCTGGGCCGCTATGAACATGGCCGAGGTTGGGACGCATTGCCGCGAGCGATGTGGCGCGGTGCGGCGGCCGCCGATCTTGACCAGGATGGCTGTCTGGATGTCGTGCTTACCGCCCTCGAAGCTTCACCGCAAGCGCTGCGAAATCCCTGCTCCGGCTCTGCCGCGCACTGGCTGGATGTCGATGTTCGCAATCCAGGAGCGCGTGTGCGGGTGGGCGCGTCGCAATGGCGTTTTGTCTCAGCGGCAGCCGGGTATTCTTCGTCGATCATGGGTCCGCAACACTTCGGCCTGGGCGACGCGACGGCGGCCGATGTCGAAGTGATTTGGCCCGGCGGAGCGACGAAGCTGCTACGGGCGGTTGAAGCAAATCGCGTCGTTCGGATGCAGCAGCCGTGATTTTACTGCCACTGCTCTTCTTCGCGCAGGATATCGCCGTGCTGTCAGCCGAGGGTGTTGCCGCGATGCGCTCGCAGAAGTACCCCGAAGCTGTGCGAGCCTACCAGGCGCTGGTCGCCCAGGACGCAGCGAATCCCATGTGGCGCCTCAACCTCGGCATGGCGCTCTTCTACGCGGCCGATCCCGCCGCAGCGGCAAAGACCCTTGAGGACTTCATCCGGGCGAAACCGCAGCCGGGTGCAGGCCATTTTTTTCTCGGTGTTTCCCGGCTCAAGCTGCAGCAACCGTGCGAGGCCATCGCCCCGCTCGAAGCCGCACTGCAATGGCCGCAACGTCCGCAATCCCGCTGGACCGAACTGGCCGACGCATATCAAGGTTGTAAGCGTTGGGAACCGGCCGCGAAAGCCTATGCAGAGGCAGCCAGGCTGAATCCCAAAGATCCGCGGCTTCTTCGCCAAAGCGCCCACTGCTGGAGGGTTGCGCGCCGTTACGAAGTCGCCAAGCCGCTCTTTGCAGCGCTGGCGGGACAGTACGAAGGAAACTCGGAATTCCAGTTCGAGTACGGTGACACGCTCATGCGGCTGGATGGCGCCGAGGCCGGCTTGCCTTGGCTGGAAAAATCGGTGGCGGCCGATCCAGCTTTCCTGGGTGCTCAAGCCGCATTGGGGCGGGCGCTACTGGAATTGAGCCGTCCTGCGGAAGCGGTTGCGCACCTTGAGCTTGCGGCAACTGCGGATTCGGCGGCGCTGCTGGCGTTGAGCCGGGCCTTGCGCGCTCTTGGCCGGACCGCCGAAGCAGCCCAGGCGGAAACCGACTATAGATCGCGGATCACCGGTACACAGTGAGCAATGCCAAGCGGCTAACGGTGAACTGACTACTTAACTTAACCGCTCAAACCGGCAAGTGTGTCGTCAACGGAGGAAGTGGTCTCAGTCTATTAGTTATTAGTGGTTGATGGGAGCCGAACGGCTTCGGCCCGAGTTCAACGTGAAACGCAAGCCCGAACCGACCTCGCGTTGGTGGCGTGCGACATCAACTCACGCGTCTCCAGCCATGCGGCGGATCGAAGCCTCTACACCTAACGCGCAGGACAACTCATTCCCGCTGTGCGCAAAGTTGCGCTCCCCGCTTTTCTGGTGCTGCTCACTGCTTGCGCCAACGTAGCGAATTTGATGCCGGCTCGCGCTTCCGCGCGCCGTCGGGAGATCTCCACCCGGCTCGCGCTTCCGCGCGCTCGCGTCTCATCCGCCAGTTGATGACCGAGAGTCTGTTGCTGGCACTGGGAGGCCGCATCGCGGGCTTGGTTCTGACCGGATGGGCCGGGCGCCACATTGGCAGCTTCCGTCTACCGGCGCCTGTGCCAATCGATCTGACGATGAACATCGATCATCGCGTGGCGCTGTTTGCGGCCGCGATCGCCGTGATCACCGGTGTCGCATTCGGTTTGTTCCCCGCCTTTCGCGCGTCGCGCTCTGACCTGGCGAGCGCGATGAAGCTCGACCCGCCGCTTAAGCCTCCGCAACGGGCTGGTCGTCGTGCAAGTGGCTTTCTCGGCGATGCTCGTGATTTGTTCCGGGCTGTTCTTACGCTGTCTGGGCGCGGCGCAGAGTCTCGACACCGGCATGGATGTGCGCAACGTCGCGCTGGTCCGCTTCGATCCGGCGCTGGGCCGCTATGACAACCAAAGCGCCAGCCGCCTGATTCAAGACATCGTGCGCGACACAGAGGACACGCCGGGCGTTCGCTCGGGCGAGCGTGGTGAACATACTGCCGCTCAGTTTGGTTTGGGCGGCAACAACACGGAGGTGACCGCTGAAGGCAGGAATTCCAAGAGTGAAAGAGTGCGCACCGGCATCACCGCGATTGCCCCGCGCTATTTCGAAACCCCTGGGATCCCTGTTGGACGGAGCCGATTTCCGAAGCGATACGCGAGGCGATGTGGCGATTCATGGCGGCGAGAAGCTTCGAATCCTCGGCATCGTCGCCAATTCGAAAAGCAGAATGATCCAGGACGGGGCGTTGGCGGATGATCACACAAGCCTATCCTCGGCCCCGTGCTCTCGGAAGGCTCCTTCGGCGGTCTGACGTTACTGGTGAAGACGGCGCCGGACCCAGTGGCTTCTCGCATCAGTTCCGCCGCATACTCACCACGCAGGACCCCCAATTGGTGGTCGACGACGCGGGTACGATGGAATCCCACGTCAGCGAGTCTCTGTTTATACCCCGGCTCGCCGCTTCGCTGTTTGCTTTATGCGGGGGGGTATGGGACTGCTGATTGCATCGATCGGAGTTTATGGCGTGATTAGTTTCTTCATCGCTCGCCGGTCGCGCGAGATCGGGATTCGCATGGCTCTCGGCGCGCTGCCATCACAAGTGGTGGGCGCGGTTTTGCGGCTACTGGAATTGGATTCGGGCTGGCAGGCGGGCTTGGTTGGGTTGGCTCGCGCAGCCCGTGCGCTGCTAGTTGGCGTGAGCGCGACCGATCCGGTCACCTTCATCGCTGTGCCTAGCCGTGCTCCTTCTCCTAGCCGCAGCCGCCTCCGCAATTCCCGCGGGCCGTGCGGCGGCCATCGACCCAAACCGGATCCTGCGCACGGACTGAAACCGGAGAGGCGTTCAAGTTTTCGGCCTGCTTGGACGATATGAAATGACGGCCAGGAAAAGCCTGTTCTGAAGATTTAGCATGCTATCCTGAAAAAGAAATCGGCCCAAAGGAAGGGGCTAAATTGGACGACCGTCTCAAAGAGTTGATGCAGGAACTCGGCAATGCGATTAACGAATCGCTGTCCGATTCAGAGCGTATCGCGGGCGCCATCGGTGAGATCCGGCGCGCGGGGTTCGATGTATTCCTCGTGCTTGAGGCTACCATCGGTTTCAACAAGCGCAACGAGGGCGACGAGGATGCAGATCCGGCCGACTCTGGCGAAGAGCGAATGAAATTTCACTCGCCCGACGGCTTCAACTGGACCTCTCAGGACGAAAAATTCCTGAAAGCGCTGAAGATCTCCGTCGACAAAGACGGCGAATAGCTTTACCCAAGTAAGGATCGATACACCTGCCAGGTGGATCGCGCGCAACGCTCCCAAGTAAACTCCGCTGCCCGCCGCCGTCCTCGTGCAATCAGGTCCGAGCGTAGCGTCTCATCGCCGATCATCGTCGAAAGGCCATCGGCGATCGCGTCCACACTACCTGGGTCAACCAACAGCGCTGCGCCGCCGCAGACCTCAGGGAGCGATGAGGTATTCGACGCAAGAACCGGGACGCCCGCAGCCATCGCTTCCAGCACCGGGATCCCAAAACCTTCGTCGCGCGACGGAAAGGCAAAGATCGAAGCACGCGCGTAGAGCTTGGCGAGAGCGTCATCGTCCACCCATCCGGTAAGTTCGATCTCGGCGCGCCGCGCGCTGGACTCAATCGCCGGTCCAATGACATGTTCGTAGCCGTAGCCTTGTGAGCCCGCCAGAATCAAACGCCAGTCCTTCGGCATCCGCTCGAAGGCCCGCAAGACTCCAAGCGTGTTTTTGCGCAACTGGAGCGCACCCACGCACAAGATTGTCCGCTCACGCGCTACACCAAGCGGGAGGGCCAAGGGGCGTACGCCGTGAGGGACCACGTGAATGCGTTGCCGTTCGACTCCCAGGAGTTCCTGCACCTGATCGGCCGTGAACTGCGAGACCGCTATGATCGCGTCGGCTCGCTCGGCCGCCTGGCGCGCTTGCGCGGTGAACCGGATACGGAACTCCTCGCTGGAGTACTCGCGTGTCATCACGAACAGATCGTGGAACGTAACCACGGTGTGAGCGCGCCGGGGGAGTTTGTCGAAGACGGCAGGCAGGCGCTGGCCCAATCCGTGAAACAGATCGCACGGCGGGTGTCGGCGCTCCCATAGGAAACGGCGCTTGACCGACGCTATCGGTGAACTCGCCAGGACCTCACGCCAGTGTTGGGGGCGGTAAGACCACCGCCAGTCGACCGCCGGCTCCAGCCTCGCTAATCCCTCCATAAGCTCGCGCGAATAGACCCCTACCCCGGAGAGATGTTTACCGGCACTATACGTTGCATCGAGCGCGATCTTCAACTCATCGATTCTCGCACAGCTCCTGTGTACCGCCGATAGCGATGTGCGCGTTCACCAGGATGCCGCGTTTGCCGCATTGAGCCGTCAGTTGCTGCGCTGACTGGTCTGCCAGCGATGCGGCGGCGGAAATAGTATGCGCCAGGCCGAACAGCACGAATGCATCGTCTCCGGTGCGCCCAGCGGCCATTCCTGCGGGTGTAAGTTCACTTAACTGCTCGGCCAACTCCAAGCGGCGCAAGTCGGCATCGTCAGCCGCCATGGGCGCCGGCAGGCGCAGTGTTACGGACCAACGGCAGAGGTCGAGAGCTGTGGCCAGGCGCGCATCGCGATCGGTGAGCATCGCCACACCACGCGGATTGTAGAGCCCGGTCAGGTCGTCCACCATCGACACGCTTTGGCGCGACCATTCGAGCCGGTTTCGCTCGACCGAGCAACGCAGCAAGCGGCCGAGCGGCGTGCAATCGATGTCGGTATCGATCAGGTAGTCTTGCGCGCCCATACGAATCAACCCAAGCGCGGCCGCTTCATCGCGTCGCGAGGCCAGCAGCACAATGGCGGCCGCTGGGGCTACCGACCGTAGTGCGGCAAACGCTACCGGCCCCGACGGCGCGCAATCGCTTGAGATGTTGAGCAGAATCGCGTCGGGAACAGCTACGCCGCCTTCATAGCGGAGTTGGTTGAGGGCTTCACGCCAGTCAAGGGCATATTCCCGGGTGCAAACCGGATAGGCAGGCCGGGAGAAGCGCAACTCCTCCATCTCGCCGAAAGCTTCTTCGAGAAGTTGAACGCGATCGGGGTCGCCCTCAATCAGAAGTACTCGCAGGCGATGCTCTTTCATGTGACGCTTCCACTTCCTCTCCCTTACATAGTGCGGAGTAGGCCGGAAAAATCTCACATGAACTTCGCGCGAGGCGAGATTAGCTTACACGGCTACGGATTCGTATTCCTTGAGCTTGCGGTACAGCGTGGTTCGGCCGATGCCAAGCAGGCCCGCCGCAACCGCGCGGTCGCCGTTGGTATGCTTCAGAGCGCTCAGGATAGCTCGCCTCTCCAGTTCAATGAGCGGTAGCACCTCGTAGTCGCTGCCCGGTGGCCTTCTCGGTATCTCCGTGGCGGCGGGCGTGACGGATCGCGGCGCGTGATCGTACGAGTGGGTTGGGAAGCCAACACTAGACCCTGCGGCGGCCACCAAGGCTTTGCTCTCGCGCTTCGTTTCCTGGTGGAAATGATGCATGGCCGACGGCAGGTCG
Source organism: Acidobacteriota bacterium (assembly GCA_043755595.1). Classification (GTDB taxonomy): domain Bacteria; phylum Acidobacteriota; class Terriglobia; order Bryobacterales; family Bryobacteraceae; genus VFZP01. Next base: position 21,623 of record JAYUSQ010000253.1, read on the forward strand.
TGCAACGTCAACATTGGTCCGGAGTTCATGGCGACCATCTGCTGCACGCAGTTCTCGAGTTCGCGGACATTGCCCGGCCAGTCGTAGGCTTGGAACAAGTCCAATGTTTCTGGCGACATCAGATGCCCCTTGCCGTACCGTTCGAGAAAATGGTGAGCTAGCGCACCGATGTCTTCCAGCCGTTCGCGCAGTGGCGAGAGGCGAAGGGTGACTACGTTCAGACGATAGTACAGATCCCGCCGGAAAGTCCCCCGCTCAACCTCTTTCGCCAGATCGCGATTGGTAGCGGCAATGATGCGAAAGTCCGACCGTTTGATCGCTAACGATCCGACCGGCCGGAACTCCTTTTCCTGCAACACTCTCAAAAGTTTGGCCTGTAGGTCCAATGGCAGTTCGCCGACTTCGTCAAAGAAAGCCGTTCCGCCGTTGGCCATCTCAAGCAAGCCCACCTTCTGACCCACGGCGCCTGTAAAAGCGCCTCGGGCATGGCCGAACAGCTCGCTCTCAAGCAACGGTCCTACCAGACTGGAGCAATCGATGGTTACAAACTCGCCTTCCGGGCATCGTTTATAAACGTTGCGCGCGGCGACTTCTTTGCCGGTTCCCGTCTCTCCCATGATCAAGACAGGCCAGCGTCCTTGTGCGACTCTATCAATCTGGCGAAGCACGTTCTTGCTGCGCGCAGATTCTCCGACCATCATTAGGCGTTGCCCTCCCTCGCCAGATCACATCCGATTGGCTCGAGCGATTGTTCAAGACGCAAGTTGCGTTTCGTGGCCGTCAACTCTCGTTTTGCCCCCAAAGGCTCGAACTGGTCTCTCTTATATAGTGCGAAGACCTAGGTAAAAATCTACTCAATCTTTAGGTAATGGGCAAGAACCATTAAGGGTGTATACCTAGACGATCACTTTGGGAATACATCCATCCCCCGCTTGGGAACTCCGTATCACCGAGCGCCACCCCCCTCACGGGTGTGGATTTTCTGTGGAAAACAGGACCGCGTGGGGGTAGGCTTTTCGCAACTCATCCTTCAGCTTGCGCACTTCAGGCTCCAAGCCATCAAGAGTCGAGACCGTTACACGAGTCCATCCATCAAGCTCTCGCAGTTGGACCACCCGGTCTCGGCCTTCCAATTTTGTGGCCAACGCCGCGGCGAGAGCGGGGTCACGAAAGCTTGCGACTTGAACTCGCCATCGCTGAAGTGATCGTTGATTGCGCGGCGCGGCGATCACGGTCAAACGAACTTTCGCGGTGCCCGGCCCGAGCATGTCGATGTCGCGAGCCGCGGCGCGCGAAAGGTCGATGATGCGGCGGCGCACAAACGGACCGCGATCGTTGATCCGCACTTCGGTTCGTTTTCCGTTGTCGAGATTATCGATGCGCACCCAGGTGCCGAAAGCGAAACGCTTGTGAGCCGCAGTGCCAAGTTCCATATCGTAGATCTCTCCGCTCGCTGAAGCGCGACCGTGATATGGATGACCGTACCAACTTGCGATACCCGACTGCCGCGCACCGATTCGCGGGACGATCGCGCGCGGAATTTTTTTTGTTGAGCAACCGCTCCCCACCAGAACGAAGGCGATCGCGAGCGAGACGCAACGCGCAATCGCAAGTGCATTCGCGTGTTGAATGCGGCTGGAAGGGCGTGTGATCAATAAAACAATTTTACCGAACTGCGTTCTTTTGATGTTTGAGAAAACGTTGTCAAGATCTTGACAGACTCTTCGATGCATTTTTTTCTTGACAATCTTCGCGGATCACCTTATATATGGATCACACTGCGTTCTTCTTGTAGGAACGTAAATTTTGATGTTAGGGAGAATCGATCAATGAAGTACGCTACCAAGAAGGCCGTGAAGAAGGCGGCCCCGGCCAAGAAGAAGGCCGCGAAGAAGAAGAAGTAGTAATAGCTGATGGCGGGAATACCCGCTGTTTTCAGGCTAAATTCAGAGGCTCTGGATCTTCCAGAGCCTTTTGATTTTGTGTGACGCTCTTGCGCGCGCTCGTCTTTTCGATCGCGAGGCAAGAGCGTTTTTCATTTCGTCCCGCGGCGCGAGGTCTTCACGATGTGGCTCCGTTGGCGGTTCGGCGGCGAGGTTCGCCGGCGGAAACTGCGCCGCGTGTGAAAATTTATTTCGACTTCTTCTTGCGAGCCTGGCGTTTGTCGCTGGCCTCGCGTTGCTTGGTGCGCGTCTTGATCACGATCGGCGTGCCGTTGAAGCCGAAGTGTTCGCGAATCTGATTTGCCAGATGACGCTCCCACGAGAAGTGCAGCGGCGTGGGTCCGTTCTTGAACACGACAAAAGTCGGCGGACGAACGCCGGCCTGCGTGATGTAACGGATGCGAGTGTTGCGATCGCTCTGCAGATGTTCGAAGAGCCGATTGATCTCGCCGGTGGTGACGCGTTTGTTGGCAGCTTGCCATCCGCGCTGGATGAGGCCGTACAATTGGTCCACACCCGCGCCTTTTTTGGCTGAGAGGAATGCCACGGGCGCATATTCGAGATAGCGCATCTCGTCGCGCACATGCTGCATGAACTCTTTCTTGTTCTTTTTTTCGACCGCGTCCCATTTGTTGACCGCAATAATAACGGGACGTCCCGCTTCGTGTGCGTAACCGGCGATGTTGGCGTCGATCCCCACGACGCGTTCCAGTGCGTCGACCACAATCACGACGACATTGGCTTGCTCGATTGCGCGGCGCGCCATCACCACCGCCAGCTTCTCGGCCATCATCTTTGTCTTGCCCTTGCGCCGGATGCCGGCCGTGTCGACAAAGACGTATTCGACTCCGTCATGCACAACCGATTCATCCACGGTATCGCGCGTCGTGCCCGCCACCGGGGTGACAATCGCGCGATCCTCCCCGACCAGGGAATTCAGCAAAGTGGATTTGCCCGCGTTGGGACGGCCGATAATCGCGACCCGGATCGTTTTCAGTTCTGGCGCTTCCGCTGCGGGCGAGAAATCGAAGTCGCGTGTGACGTGGGCCAGCAAATCGTCGAGACCGAGCCTATGCTCAGCCGAAACGGGAAATAGATCCTTGAAGCCGAGTTCGTGAAACTCGTTGGCCAGCCCCGCGCGGACCGCGGCATCGATTTTGTTGACGGCCAGCGCGACGGGTTTGCCAAAGCGCCGCAACATTTTGGCGAGATCGCGATCGGCCCCGGTAATCTCGGTGCGTCCATCGATGACGAATACGATCTGCGCCGCCTTTTCAAGGGCGGTGCGGGCTTGTTTGAGGATTTGAGCTGGGATCAACTGGTCGTCATCGGGGATGATCCCGCCGGTATCGATCACTTCGAATCGTTTGCCCTCATGTTCGGCCGTGCCGTGAATGCGGTCCCGTGTGATGCCCGGCTCATCGCCGACGATGGAGCGGCGTGTGCGGGTCAGTTGGTTGAAGAGCGTCGACTTCCCCACGTTCGGGCGGCCGACGATGACTAGAACCGGGAGAGGAGGAGAAGACTGATCAGATGTCATTGTGCGCGGTAAGCTGCGCCCAGGCGACAAACAGTTGCCTTGCTCGAACTAGGCGGGCTCTACCATGATACCGGTCCTAGTATCGGATGTGTTGGATGTTTTGACGCCAACGGACAGCGCCAGCCGGGCCAAGTCTCCGGCCGGGCATCCAGCCAGCACCGCCGCCGAGACTGCCTCAGCCACCCGCCTCGCGCCGACAGGAGTGAAATGGATGAAGTCGTAGAAATTCTCCAGACTGGGCTGGAGGGCCGTCGAAAGGTCCACTTGTTCGACGCCCATGTCCTCGGCGGAACGCGCGATTCGCCTGTCCACCTTCCACAGCAGATCTCTCACCGCGTCATGACTGAAGTACGCGTCATCTTCCTTTTGTTCACCAAAGATGCGCCCGCGCCGGAAGTTCCACATCAACGCTTCTTCTTCCGATGTGAGAATTTTGTCCAGCCACGGTTGCTGCACGATGACGACGCGCGCGCCCTTCGCTCGCGCCACCGCAACCGTCCGGCGCAAGTTGTATTCCAGATGGTCCAGCATGTGCGAGGCGTCCGGAAAGGCGCCGATCACCTGGCTCGCCTGTTGCCGCGCCTGTCTGAGCTCACTAAGCTTGCCACTGAAGTCTGCGCGCACGCAGACTGGCCGCCGATACCGGCGCCAATATTCTCCAACCGCTCTTCGCATCGCTAACCGCTTCAGGCTCCAGCCAAAGCGTTCAAGTGGATTCTCCCTGAATCCACGGCCGTTGTCGATAGGCGTCTCGCGCAGCCGGGACGGCGTCTTCAGCTCCATCCACTCGATCGCGTCTGAACCGCCGACCATGAGAATAACGAGATCGAGCTTCTCGTAGCGAGGAAGAGTGCGCTTTAGAATCTGGTGGACCACACTCACCGGAGTCAGCGAGCGTCCGACGTTGCCAACGTGGACGCGACGGGCATTCAACGCATTCAAAGCAGCCGAACGATTGAGAACGCCCTGCATGACTGCGGGCCAAGCCGCGCTCTGGTCCAGCAGCCCGCACTCGACAGCGCTGCCGCCAGCCACCAGAACCCGATAGAGGCCGGCAAGGTCGTCAGGTAGCGGGTCACCGCGTTCGCCCTCTCCGTTGACTTCAAAGCTGACGGCGTGATCAATTGAGAGCCGGGCGCTTTCGCCCACCACCATCCTGGTTCGCTCCCAACGTCGATGGACGAAGTAGCCCTGGCGGCGGACCCGCCATCGAGCAAGCAGTTCAGCTCCCACTATTGCCAATAGGAGCGCAAAAGTGGATGCGAGCGTAAAGGTTGATGACATAGGACTGCTCTCCCTGCCGAACGTGCCTGCTTGTTCGGATCGCGCCAATGGATTAAAGGTAGGTGGGGCGACAGCAGGTCGATGGAACCCTGCGAAAGAGCGTGCTCCAACCTGACGTGCTCTCTTGACTGATACTAAGGCAAGGGCCTCAATCGAACAATCCCCTTTCACGAGGGTCGTCCACGGAGTATCTCGGCAGTATAACTTATACGGACTACGATAGACCGCCTACTGCCGGGTAGCTTATGGCACAATCGAAACAACTCGAATTGTTGTAGCCCAAAACTTTCGCCCAGAGATGCAATCCAAACCTTCACCAACTTCCGTATCCGATGTTGTGGTGGCCCCATGCCCAGAACTGGCATTATCGAGCAAGAACTCTATCTGGGTGAGCATGGTGGATCGGATGAAGCGAGGGGATGCAACCGCATTAGGCGAGCTCGTTAGGATTTTGGGTGAAGGCGATTCGGCCCAGGAGGCGTTGGTCGAAACCTACGCCCGGGCCTGGAATCGTCTTCACACATTCGATTCCGTTCGTTCCGCCTTGCTGTCTTGGTTGATCTTGCCAGCCCGTGGCGTAGCCTTTGAGCGGCCCGAGCGGCCCGGTGTCGCCGCCGCCGGGATTGAGAGAAGCGAGTCAGACCGATGACCAATATGCGGTGGCGCGGGCGTTTTTCAATGGCGTGCGGGAAGGGGATCTTCGCGGAGCGCTAATGCGGCTGCAAGAGAAGAAAGGAGAGGACGCAAGATGAGCACCAACGATCTGCAGGCACAAGCGGCCCTCTATCTCCTTGGGTATCTTCCACCCGCCGAGGCGCGCGACTTCGAAACCGCCTCTACTACGGAACATCGCGAAGCCCTCGCGGAGATGACGGACATTGTCGCTTCGTTCGCGCTCGGCGCTTCAACTCCGGCTGAGCCACCCCCCTCGCTCAGGGACCGTTTGCTCGCCCGGCTCGACCGGAATTCCAGCCCGGGCTTGCACTCCAAACGCGCCCAGAACCAAGGCCAGTGGCGGCCCACACCCAATCCGGACGTATTTTTCAAGAAGCTGATGTTCGACCAGTCGACCGGCCTAATAACGATGCTAGTCAAGATGGAACCAGGCGCCCGCTTGGCCGGACATTCGCATGGCCGCACCGAGCAATGCCTGATTCTGGAAGACGATCTTCGCTACAGTGTGAGCTTCCGCAAGGATGCGTGACAGAAGCATAATCGGCGGGTACGCTGAGGCATGCTGAAATCGAAAGTGAATAAGCGAAGCGGAAATCGCGCGGCTGCGGGAGCAGTTGGCGCAATGGCGGAAAGCGAACCGGTCGCGAACGCGGCAAGAGTTCTGGCGCGAAGCGGTGGGATTGGCGCGGCAAGCCGGGTTGTACCGGGTCGCGCGGGCGCTTGCCGGTCGATCCCCAGTTACTCAAGCAACGAATGGCGGAGAGGCCGGAGTTCGTGGAGTTGTCGCCGCCGCCGGTGCCGAAGCCGCTCGTAGCCATCGCACGCCAAGCCCCGGACGCCACGCAAACTTCGCAGCCGGTGTCGCTTCGGCGAGCGCGATCAATTGTTTCGTCGCATGGTCAAACTCGGAAATCCAGCTGCGGCCGCCTTCGAACGTTTGGGTGTATGCGACATAACCGGCAGCCGAAAACAAAAGCGCGAGCGTGGTTCTCTTCATTACCGCATTATGATAGATGCAATGCGCCATCTGCAGCCCGTACTTTGGACCAAGGGCACGCTCCTCAGCCCGCAACACTTGCAGATGCAGGACCGGTTCCTCGAAGACTCGCTGCAATTCCGTCTTGATGCGCTCTCCTATTGCGCCTGGGGGTTCCGCCGTTTGAAGGTCGATCGCGACACGCTCGGAGCCGGGCAATTCAGTCTGGCCGATGCCGAGGGCATTTTTCCCGACGGCCTTCTCTTCGACATGCCGGGCGCCGACCCAGCCCCCCCGCCACGTCCGCTGGCCGATCACTTCACGGGCGATACCGAGTATCTGGACGTATTTCTCGCCGTGCCGAACTATCGCGATAAGGGCGCGAACGTCTCCAGCCCCGGAGGCATCGGCGCGGGCGAGACTCGTTACATCGCCGAAGTAACGATGATTCGCGACGAGGTCCGCACGGCGCCGGAAAAGCCCGTGCAAGTGGCACGCAAGAGCATGCGATTTCTCTTCGACGGGGAAAATCGCCAAGGCTACTCATGCCTGCGCGTGGCGCGGGTGCGCAAGAGCGCGGCGGGCGACCTGCAGTTGGACCGCGCCATGGTTCCGCCGCTGATCGATTTCCGCAACGACGAATTCCTGATGATGATCGCGCGGCGGCTGGTCGAAACACTCGGCGCGCGCAGCACCGATCTGGCCGCCATGCGCCGGCACAAAAATCAGAGCCTCGCCGATTTCACGTCAGCGGACACGGCCAGCTTCTGGCTGCTCTACACGATTAACGCGCACTTCCCTCGCCTGCGGCATTTGTTCGAAGTGAAAGGCGGGCATCCGGAAGAGTTGTTCAGCGAGATGTTGGAACTGGCCGGCGCGCTAACGACGTTCTCGCAGGAGATTCATCCGCGCGACCTGCCCAGCTACGATCACGACAACCTCGCCGGCTGTTTCCGCGAACTCGACCAGAAGCTCCGGATGCTGCTGGAAACCGTCGTGCCGAAATCATATGTCTCGCTGGCGCTCAAGCCCGTGCGTCCATCGATCTACGCCGCAGCCTTGGCCGACGAGCGCTTCTTCGTCAACACGCGCATGTATCTGGCGATCCGCGCCGACATGGACCACGGCGAACTCATCGCGCGCGCGCCGTCGCTCATTAAGATCGCGTCGTCGAATCAGGTGGACGTGTTAGTGCGCCAAGCCGTGGCCGGGCTCGGGATGACGTACACGGTGCGTCCGCCGAGCACGCTGCCGATCAAGCAGCACTTCGAATATTTCCAGCTACACATGGAAGGCGGCTATTGGGATTCGATCGTGCGCACGCGCAACCTGGCGGCGTATGTGCCGAATGATTTTCCCAGCGCCGAAATGGAGTTGATTATTCTGTTACCGGAAGCGCGGTAGATATGAACCTGAACTCCGGCTCGGATGACGAATCGGTGAAGCTCGTCCGCTACAGGATTTTCTACACCAAGGCGGACTCTGAAAGACTGCTCTTGGAAGCCGAGGAGATCGTCGATTACCCCTTCGACTTGGCTACTTTCGCTACCTGGAAGATCGCAGCGGTCCTTCACAACCACGCCCTCGATGCGAAACTCAATCTATCTAGCGAGAACAGAAAATACTTGAAGGTCGCCTGCGAGGCGATTGGTAGCTTCCCGCGCGAGACTCTTCAAGACGAGCAGCGTCAGATCGAACGATTGGCCGCGCTCAATCGGAAACTTTGAATCGGGGCGTGATTGCTTTCGACGGCTATGGCGCGCCCCGCAGGCTCTTCACGCACCGAAACCCAACCGTCGGACTCCGCTCCGCCTGCCGCGCCCAACTCCGGTAGGAGCAGGTCAAAAACAACGGCGGCTCATCGAACCACGACCCGCCGCGCAGCACGCGATACAGCCCGTTCTCCGCGCCCGGCGGATTTCGTTCAGGCGCGTTCGTATAGTAGGTCCGCTCGTACCAGTCCGAGTTCCACTCCCAAACATTGCCAATGATGTCGCACAGGCCGAAGTAATTTTTCGCCTTGCTGCAAACCGGCGCTGTGCCTTCGGCGCCATAGTGGGCATCCTTCCGCGTAGCGGGCTCGTCGCCCCAAGGGAACATCTTGCCTTCCTTGCCTCCGCGGCTGGCGCGCTCCCATTCGGCCTCGGCCGGGAGCCGTTTTCCCTGCCACTTAGCGTACGCGGCGGCGTCATCCCAACTCACATTCACCACCGGATGCTTCTCCTTGCCAGCCGGAAGTTGGCCTTTGATCCAATGATAGGGCGCTCGATGTTTCGCAGCTTTCACAAAAGCGCCGTACTGTTCGTTGGTCACCTCAGCTTCGTCCATATAGAACGGATCGACATGGATGTTACGAACCGGCGTATCGTCGTTGTGAGCCCTGGGTGACCACTTCAAGTCGTAATCGACCCACTGGTAAGACCGGCCGCGCGCAAACTCACCGCCGGGAATAAAGACCATACCCGGTTCGGCGGCGCAGGAAAGATCCGCTGCGGCAACCAGGAGCAGGAAACTAGCCGTAGATCGAAACAAGGTCATCTGTTGGAATGAAGCCATTCGCGCCTAACGGATCCACATAAACATAAGCGCGCTTGGACGGCGTGTTGTGGATCTCTTTGGACCAGTCGATCCCGAGCGCGGAGTAGATCGTAGCCACCACATTTTCGATGCGCGGCTGCTCTTTCTTCGCCCAACCCGTGTCGGCACACAGGCGGCCTTCCGCATCGCTCGCGCCCGCGACAACGCCACCCTTCACACCCGCGCCGCAGAACATCGCGGGGAAAACATGTTTGTGGTGATCGCGTCCAAGAATGTGATTCAACGGACCAGGCGTGCGGCCGAACTCGCTCATGAACACGACTAGCGTTTCATCCAGCAGCGTCTTGCCAGGCGTCGTCTTGGATGGCATCGCAGCCAGATCCTCAATCAGGCTGCCCAGCGCCGGATCGAACTCTTCAATCAGTTTGTAATGATTATCGGTGGTCGTACGATCCCAAATCCGGCGATGATGATCCCAGCCGTGCTGGCAGATGTGGATGTAGCGGGTGCCGCCGTCTTCCTGCAAAACGTTACGCGCCAGCGCGCACGAAAGCCCAGGCCCGGAGTTGCCGTAGCGCCGCCGGTCTTCCTCGGTCAACTTAAATGCGCTCGGCCAGCGCGGATCGGTCAGCAGGCGTTTTGCAGTATTGCTGAAATCCTCAAAGGCATCCACCTGCCGGCCGAAGCCTTTCATGCGCTCGCGGCTCAAATCGCGAAAGCCTTGCAGCACGCGCCAACGGTCTTCAATCAGCTCAACCGCTTTCTGATCGAGCGACATGCCTTTCAACGCCTGCTCTGGATTCAGATCGAAGACGGAAAACTGTGGCGGCAGGAAACCCGTCGACAACGCGCCAACCTGATTCGTCTCCAGATTGAACGAGACGTAAGTGGGGAACGTATCGGACTCACGGCGGCGCGACTCCAATTCGGTCGCCACCACAGACCCGATGGAAGGAATTTCGCGGGCGAACGCGACGTTCAAGGGCCGTCCCGCTTGCACGTAATATTGCCCGCGCAAGTGTACCTCTTCGTGGCTGACGAACGAGCGCACGATAGCGGTCCGGTCCATAATCTTTGAAATGCGCGGGAAGAAATTCGTGGGAAACTGAACGCCCGTAGACAGCTTTTCGACCTTGAAGTCTTTCGGCGTGGCCGGGTTCTCTTTGAAGTCGAAGGTTTCCAGGTGGCTGATCGCGCCGGAAATCTCGTAGAAAATCACGTTGCGGGCGTTGCCGCGCGGCGTAAACTTCTTCGCAGTTTCGGCCGCTCGCAAGCGCAACGGCCAGATGGCGTCAACGGAAGCAGCCGCTAATCCGAGGCCGCCATACTGCAGTAACTCGCGGCGCGTTTTGAAGACCTGACTAACGGTTGGCATCGCACGCGCTCCTTAAAAGTTGTAGAGAAACTCGACCAGATTGAGTAGCGCCCATTGCACGTTCTGCGCGCCTTCCACTCGATCCTTCGCCATTACATTTACCGCGAGCGCTTTTTCTTCCGCCGAAGGCTCGCGCGAAAGCGCCGACACAAATAACTCCTCGACGACTTTGCCGTTATCTTTGTAGGAATCGAGCAAACGCTGCACGCGGCTATCGTGTGCGGCGATGACGCGATCGTTCACCACCGGCGACCGCATCAACATGATCGGCTGCATGGGCGAAGGCTGCGCCGGCCGCGCGGGCGTACCGCGATTGGCTTGACCGAATGCCTGGAGGAAGCTCTTCAATTCGCCGGTCGCGCGCGGCAGGCTTACCTGCATCGCCATCGTCACCGGCTGCGTGACGGGCGGCTCATCCCCGTTTACGGCAGCCGAGGCCTTGCGTTTCGCCCCGCCGCCAAACTTGCCGGGCCGTTCAGTCGCCATAGCGATCGCGTCGTGAATCTCTTCGGCCGTCAACATGCGTGCGAATTTGCGCGCATAGTATTTCGTGTAGCTGTCGTTCCATTCGCCCGGAAACCGAGCCGAAAGCTGGTAGGCGTTGGAGTTGCAAATCGCCGAAAACAGCTTATGCAGGCTGTGGTTGTTCTGGCGGAAATAGCCAGCCAACGCTTCGAGCAATTCAGGATTCGACGGTTGCAAATCCCACCCGGCAGGCAAAGTTTTCGGATCCAACCGCGCCAGATCGAACTCGTCGAACGGCTCGACAATGCCCGTGCCCATCAGCTTCGCCCAGAACATATTCACCGTCGCGCGTGCAAACTGCGGATGCGCGGTCATCATGCGGCCAAGTTCCTCGCGCGGCTCTGCGTTTGCTTTGGCCAACTCATCGGTCAGCACAAACTTAGGCGCCGTTGGACCGCCAAAGCGCTTGATCCGCAGCATGCTGTCGCCCTTGGTGTCATAGCCCGTGGATACGTCATCCACCGAGATATGTCCCATGATCGCTTCCTTGTTTTCGACGTGCGCGATGTAGCGGGCGTGACCCATGAACGCGGACTGCTGAAAGAAATCCGAACGCTTCTTACCGCTGAGATACACGTTCACTTTCTCCAGGTGCGCTTTGCCGTCGTGGCAGGCGATGCAGGAAAGATTGACGCCAAGAAAAACCTTGCCAAACAGAATCGACACTTCGTCGTGCGTATCCATTTGATGGACCTTTCTCAGATCGTCGGGGTCGTCATTCTCGCCCGGCTTGCCCTCCACGTGCTCCCGCACAATCGGATTGACGGCAGCCACGACGTAGTTGCTTTTCGCCGATGCGGCCATCATGCTGCGGGCCAAATCGTCATAGGGACGGTCGGCCGCGATGCTTTCCTTGAGCATCAGATGAAACAGATTCACGCCGCGCGACATCTTCCCATTCGCGCGCACCAGATCCATATAGAAGTACGCCCACTTCTCGGCAAAGGCAGGATTGGCGATCAGCTTGTCGATCAGCCGCGCCCGCTTATCCTTGGCGGTGTCGGCCAGAAATTCACGAGTGTCGACAGGCGTCGGAATGCGCCCGGTCAAATCGAGCGTAACCCGCCGCAGGAATTCGCGGTCCGTCGAAAGCGGCGCATGCGGAATGCCCTCGCGCTCCATCCGTCCGAAGACTTGTTCATCGATGAAATTACGGCGCGCCATTTTGCCCGCGTGCGCAGCGGGCTTAGGCAGGGCCGAGGTGACGCGCTCTGTCACGACACCCGCATTCGCCGCCTTCGGCGCCCGGAAAAGCGCGGCGTGCGCCTCCGGCGACATCGTCGAGATGTCCTGTGGCTTGTCGGGCTCGGCAGCGCTCGTTGCCGCTGCGGCCGTCAAAAGAAGAAAGGGTATCGGTGCAACTCGGACACGCATACTGCCGGAATTATACCAACTGAATCGTTGCAGAGTTTGGACCCCTCCCCAGAATCCTGTGTTAACCTCTGGAAACATGGTGGCCGCAGGCGAAGTCACAAAGCTACTGCGCTCCTGGCGCGATGGTGACGCCGCCGCCCTGGACACGTTGACGCCGCTCATTTATCGCGAGCTTCACAAGATCGCCGCCAGCCAAATGCGCTTGGAGGCACAAGGCCACACTCTCACTCCGACAGGGCTTCTCCATGAGGCGTTTCTCAAGCTGGTGCAGAGTGGATCGCAACCGGACTGGCAGGATCGTAAACATTTCTTCGTGGTCGCCGCCAGCGCCATGCGGCAACTGCTGGTGGATCACGCCCGCCGCCGCGGAGCCGGTAAACGTTCAGCCTCGCCCATTCCCGAAGCCACGCCGCTCGCCCAGCACGACGTCATCGATTTGGATCGGGCGTTACACAAACTCGCGGCCGAAGACGCGCGCCGCGCCCAGATGTTGGAGTTGCGATACTTTGGTGGACTCGGCATGGTGGAGATTGCCGAAGCGTTGGATTGCTCCGCCGCGACCATCAGCCGTGAGTTGCGTGTCACCGAAGCATGGCTTGCGCGCGAAATTCGCGGCGAACCGTGAAAAATTCCCGGCCGTTTTGCGCTTGCTGTTCTTTAGACTCGTATGGACTGGGACCGCGTTCAACAACTTTTCGACTCCGCATCGGCGCTTTCCAAGCCGGAAGCGGACGCCTTCCTCGCTCGTGAGTGCGCGGCCGATGCCGGGCTCCGCACCACCGTCGCAGCTCTTCTTGAAGAAGCGAAATCGGATCCGTCCGCGTTCCTCCAACAGCTTGTCGAAACCAGCGCCGGCGCAGCGGGCGAGTCGCCAGACCGTGTAGGGCAACAGTTTGGGCCCTACGCAATCGAACGCATCATTGGCATGGGCGGCATGGGTGAGGTCTACCTCGCGCGCCGCACCGATGCCGAATTCGATCATCTCATCGCGCTCAAGATCCTGCGCCCCGGCCTGGCCTTCGGCGAAATGCTGGAACGGTTCCGGCAGGAGCGCCAGATTCTCGCGCGTCTCGATCATCCCAACGTCGTTCGCCTTCTCGATGGCGGCTCGACATCCGACGGCTTGCCGTATCTTGCGATGGATTACGTCGAAGGCGTTCCTATCTCTGAATACTGCGACAGCCAAAAGCTCGACGCCAAGGCGCGTTGCGCGCTCATGCGCCACGTGTGCGATGCGGTGGCCTACGCGCATCGCCACCTGATCATCCATCGCGATCTGAAGCCGGCAAATATTCTCGTGACGCCGGCGGGCGTTCCCAAGCTGCTTGATTTCGGCATCGCGAAGCTGCTCGGCAGCGATGGCCCATCCGGCGGGGAGACTGCTTGGCGGCCGCTGACGCCGGACTACGCGAGTCCGGAACAAATCGCTGGGGGCGCGATCACGACCGCGTCGGACGTCTATCAACTGGGCGTTGTCCTGCGCAAGCTGCTCGCCAAGCCTGGGCGAATCGCAGTGGATCTCGAACGTATTGTCAGTCGCGCGATGCACGTCGAACCCGCGCGCCGCTACGGTTCTGCCCAAGAGTTGGCTGAGGATCTGCAGCGCTTCATCGATCGCCGGCCAGTGCTGGCTCGTCCAGATTCCGTTATTTTACTCGGCGCGCAAATGGATCGAGCGCTCACCCCTGGCAGCCGCCGCCGTCGCCGCCGCGCTACTAAGCGCCGCCATTGGCGCCGGCGTTTCCTACGATCAGGGGCAGCGCGCCAAACGGCGTTTTGAACAGGTGCGCAGCCTTTCGTCCACTTTCATTTTTGAATTCGACGAGCGGATTCGCGATCTACCCGGTTCGTTGACCGCGCGCGCCTACGCGGTCGACACCGCGATCCGCCACCTGGATTCACTGGCCAAAGAGGCTGGCGGCGATCCTTCGCTCCAGACGGAATTGGCAGCGGCATACGTCACAGCGTCCAAGATCCAGGCCGATCCGTCCATGCCCAACCTCGGCAAGCCGGCCCTGGCGATCGCAAGTCTCGACAAGGCGATCCAACTCGCCAATGAAGTTCTGCGCTCGCAGCCCGATCACCTGCCAGCACTGCGTGCGTTATGCGCCGGACTCCGTGGCCGCGCCTTAATGGTGGGCGTCGTACGCAGGCAACGGAAGGAAGGGATGGAGACGTATCGCCAAGCCGTAGCGGTGGCGGATCGCATGGAGCGGCAGCAGGCGGCGCTGACGACGGCGGACTATCGCGTGATTTCGGAGGTCCACACTCGTCTGGCGGATTTCCTGGCGCCAGCCACGCCCGCCGAAGCGAAGGGTCATTTTGAAAAGGCTCTCGCCATGAACGCCCGCGCCCTCGAAACCGGCGGGAACAATGAGGATCGGGTGGGCCGTGTGGCTCCGCTGGTGGGCCTCGCCCGAATCAATCGCGATTTCGGCAATACGCCCGAAGTAGTTCACCAGTTGGAAGCCGCCACGGCGATTCTCGAACCGATGCTCGCCGCCGATCCCAATAGCCAGCGGACGCGGCGGCAATTGGGCCTGGTCTCGCAAGATCTCGCGCGCGCATTAGGCAGTCCACGGTCGTTCCACATCAATCAACGTGGACGGGCGGTCGAGACTCTGCGTAAAGCCTTGTCGCTGCGCCGGCCCGAGGGCCGCCCTGGGGATCCGCCCGACATCGACGCCATGACTTCGCGAGCGATGATGCACTTGGATTTGGCCGCCATGCTGGTGCAATCGGACCCCGCCGCTTCGCTGGCCGCTGTAGAGGCCGCCTTGGGTTGGACCGGCGCGATCCTCGCTCGCAATCCCAACGATGCGCGCACGGCTAGAATCCATCACACTCTCGAAGAGGAACTGGCCAACACGCGATTGCAACTGGGCCAACCGGGACTGGGTCTCGCCGTACTGGAACGATTCCACGTCTTTTATCTGGCCGCTTTGAAGAAGGACCCGGAGGACTTGAGCCTCTTGGATGGCTTCGGCAAGGTTCAGTCCGCTCGGGCCAAGGCCTTGACCGCTCTGGCGCGCTGGACCGAAGCCGAAGCCGCTCTCGACACCGCCGAAGCCGACACCGCGCGCGTGACTGCCAAGTATGGCGACGATCTCTATTTTCTGCGCAACCATGCCTGGGTGCTCGAGGCGTTTGGGGATTTCTGGCGGGTGCGCGGCGAAACGGCCAAGAGCCAGGAGTATTATCGGCGGGCGCATGAGATTTGGGCGCGCTGGGCTCGTATCGTGCCGACCGGCCATCCCTACCCTGAGTTGTTCGCTTCGGTGTTGAAACGGAAACTCGCCGATCCGAAGAACATGGCGCTCGTCGCTCGCATCCTGGACCGCTGAACGGCTATCCCCTAAGAAAAACTGGCCGCCTGGTGCAAAACTTCGCGCCGGTCTTTGCTTGTCAGGGCATGAAGTCAAATACCAACCTTCACCGCCTCACGGCGTTTCTTCTCACGGGCGCCGTTTTGGCCGCCGCCCCAGTCACCGTCAACAATCACTCCTTCGACACCTTGGCTCCACAGGTATTTGCATGTGCTGGCGCCGGTTGCCTGTTTGACGAGGTCGCGCCGCCAGGCTGGATCCTGACGGACGTGGGCGGAACCTTTCAATTGAACCGGGCTTACCGGTCCTCCCGCTATACTTCAATAGCCTTCCGGACGGCAATCGGATTGGTTACGTCAACTCCGGTTCCATGGAGCAAACCGTTGGCGTCACTGTGTTGGAAGGTGTTACGTACACGCTCGAGATCGAAGTGGGCCTTCGCGCGGACGGCTTCGGCTTCGGTTCAGCCGGGCTCGCGTAGCTTCGAATCGGTAGGACGCTGTTCGACGCGGCTGGGGAGACTTCAACACCAACACGATCGCCTATACGGGTACGGCGGCAGACGCCGGCAAAACGATCACGATCGTGCTGAACCCTTCAACAGAGGGGCAAGGGGACTTCGACAACGTGCGGCTGGATGCCAGTTGAGCCGGTCGGTGGCGGTGGCGGTGGGAGCCCGGTGCCGGAACCAGCGCCGATGTTGCTGGTAGCGGGCGGCCTGGGAGCGGTTGCATTGCGCCGCCAGAACGCACTTCGGTAGCGTAACCGAGATGGAATGAGAGGGCTAGCCGGTCCTCGTAGGATGCAGTATGATCCTGGTGCGCACTCAATGGTGCAAAGGAGAACCGGCCCATGAAGAAGA
>JAYUSQ010000254.1:0-12321 GCA_043755595.1 Acidobacteriota bacterium
CTGCGGGCGCAATTTTGGCCTCGGTCGCCGGCAAGTCGTCCGACACCGGTTTCATGAGCCAGATTTTCAGCTGGCCGACTCGGACCAACACGGCTACGCCATCATGCAGCAGGTGAACGAACGAACCCAAAACAAGGTACGCCTTTGGCCTGCAACACTTTACGGAGCCATTAAGAAGCTCCTCGACGAAGAGCTCATCACCGAAATCGAGGAGCGCCCAGGACCTGAGATCGATGACGCCCGCCGGCGGTATTACCGCCTAACCCCTCTCGGCAGCGCCGTCTTGAGCGCTGAGCTCACCCGCCTTCGCGAGATGGTGAATTTCGTGGAAGCCCGCGTTCAGAAAGCGGGTGGTATATGAATTGGGCTGGCCGCATCGCCGCTTGGCTGATCAAACGCTACCCTTCAGAGTTCCGCCGGGCCCACGAGCGGGAATTGCGCGACGCTTCCGAATGGACTTTGGTGGAGTCCCCTGGCGTCTGGATGATCGCACGGCTCATCGCGAACCTGGCCGCCCGAACCCTGGCGCAACACGCAGCCGAGTTTGCGGCCGACGTTCGCTATGCTTGCCGCGCGCTCGGACGCTCGAAATGGTTCGCGCTGGGCGCTACGCTCAGCCTCGGCATCGGGATCGGCACAGTGCTTCCGATCTACCTTACCTTCGCCGCCACTGTCTTTCGGAATGTCGATGCAATTGCCGGCCCGGCCCGGCTGCTTGCCCTCCAACAGTCTTTGAAGAGTTGCGCGATTCGCCGCAAGGTCCGTTCGCCCAATCGACCGCGCCCTGCGAACGCGTGAAATCGGTATTCGTATGGCGTTGGGTGCGACGGCCGCTCAAGTGCTTAGGCTGGTCATGCGTGAGGGCGTCGTTCTGTTGACGCTTGGCGCCGCCGCCGGTGTGGCGCTTGCCCTCCTGATGGCGCGTTTGTTAGGCGGCTACTTGAATGCGTTCGCCGGGGCGACACGAGTAAACTTCATCAATCCTATGGTATTCGGTTGCGGACTGACGCCCTGGCCTTCTTAGGTTTGGCTGCCTGTTACCTGCCGGCGCGCCGCGCGACGCGCGTGGACCCGGTTGTGGCCTTGCGCGAGTAACTTAACTTCGTAACAGCCGCAACGTCATCCAGCCGAGCCCGGCCACTGCTACCGCCAACACGGCGTAGAGCAGACCGGGAAATCGTTCGGTCCACGGAAGCACCGGAGCGGGTGGCGGCTTGTAAGCTGGGTTGGGCTCACGGGCCGAGAGCGAGCCGGCTTTGGCTGTAGCGAACTCATCGCCGGCGGTGCGAGCGATATCGTAAGAAGGCGCTTCGGCGGACGCCTTTCCGTAGTAGAGCCAGTAAGTCCCGGCAGCTTCGGAGCGAAACGTTACCGCGCGATCGATGCCGAGCAATCGGATGCCGGTTGGCGTGACCGGCTTGTCGTCGCCTTGGTAGATACAAACTCGCTGGAAAGGCAAACGAGTCTCGGGGAAGTCGAGCGAGAGTGACTCCTCTCCCCGGATTCTGTAAATGGCCCCGGAACCATGATGGCTCCATACCTTACCGTCGGAGCCTTCATCGATGGTTACGCCGCGGTGGAATGGGCCGGTGTCGGCCATGGTCAGTTCGGCCCGGTCGCGCGGGGCCCGCGTGCCGGTGTTGAGAACCAGGCAGGTGCTCCGGGTGATCGTGATGGCTGGAGCCGTGCGATTGGCGAATGACCAAATCTCCGAACGGCTGGCCTGCGAAGCACGGTCGAACAATACCGAGGCGCCTGTGAATCGCTCTGGGTCGGGCCAGCCGGCGATGGCGAGGCGGACGTAGCGGCGGCGTGAATCCGGGTAGCGCAGGGTCGTATGTTCGACGATCTGGCCATCGTCGGCGCGGTACCGGAAGATATAAGCGGACCGGCGCACGGTGGCCCATTGACGGCCATCGTCGCTTGCTTCGATTGTAAGTTGGCTGCGGAAGTCCTCGCGGGTGACCGCTAGCTGAAGTTGGTTATGCGGATCGGAGGTGTTCAACTCCAAAGTGACAAACAGGACGCCCGCTCGCGATTCCTTGTTGACGATCCGAACTGGAGCCAGGCCGACTTGCCGCTGGGCGCCGGCCACCGTCAGAAGATAGGGAACCTCATTGCCATCGCGGATGACACGTAGATCCGCCAAGCTGAAAGCCGCACCGTCATAGACGGCTTTATCGAGAGTAATTCGAGTCACTGGCGAGGCTGTAGTAATGCGCTGGCGGTAGAGCCACCGTTCGGGCGCAATCAGCAGGAGGAAGCAACTAAGACGTAGCAGTGTCATCTTGGACTAAGGACAGCAAACGGTGCCGGTAACGCGAGTAGAGCCAGGAGCCAGACAAAAGCAACCCGCCGATGGCGACAAAAGCGAGGATGCGATAGAGGCGTCCCAACTGCCAGATGTCGAATAAGTAGAGCTTGCCCACGACGAGCGCGAAGAGCCCGAGGCCGACAATCCGATGAGCTCGGAACTCGCGCTGAATGCCGTGGGCGAGAGTGGCCAATCCATAGATCGCGAGCAAGAGCGAACTGGCTAAGGTGAGGCGGCTGGTGAGATCGGAGCCTAGCTCAGGGCCCGATTGAATCCAGGCGAAGATCTCCAGATGGAGGCCCGTAAGCAGGGTGAAGTGTGTGGCTAGAAAGGGTACCAGCGCTAAGTCAGTTGAGCCGGCGAATCGGCTGGTCCAATAGGTGTTGAGCCCCAGGCTCACGGCCATGACGGCAAAGGGGATAAAGCGGGCATTAAACAGCGGCGAATAGTCCGCTCCCCAGGCGCGGCTGACATCGGTGCTGTACAGCATGCACAAAGCTAGAAAGCCGACCAGCCAGGAGCCGGCGAAGGCCGCACGAGACTGTAACCGACACGCCAAATACGCCAGTACGGCTAACTCAACGGCCCAGGCAAGTGTAATGCTGTAACCACTAAGCTGAATCGGAATCGCGAGAGTCACGAAGGAGAGCGCGAGTCCGGCGGCGACCATCGTCATCTCTGGCGGAACATCCCTAGCCTTAAGGTAATTCGCCGCCGCCAGGTAGCAACCCGCTACCGCCAGCGCGAGTAAGCCCATGTAGCCGTGGTATAGGCTGTCAAACCAGGCGTAACAAGCCCCATAGTAAAAGATCGCGTTCGCAGCGAGCACCGCGTCGGAGGAAACTGACCGCTTGGTGGAAGGCGCTAGCAGCGTGGCGGCCAGGTAAGTCAGGAACCCTCCTGTCAGTCCGGCGAAGACCGGCCAGGGCGAGGCCCAATGCGAATCCCAAAACCAAAAGCCGCATGCCCATCCGGCAAATGAGAGCGCCAGCAGCCGATCATCTTTAAGCCGCCAGGCCTGCGCGAGCCCGATGAGCCCGATGATGGCCGCCCAAATCCAGTAAGCGGGTGACGAGTATTCTCCGCATAGATAGGCGACACCCGCCATTGCCGGAATCGCCGCTATGGCGCGAACTACATGCACCGGCGAAAGAGCGAAGACCGCATACTGCAGCGTGACGAATAGACTGCCGTTGATCGGTGTGAGCCGATGCCCGGCGTCGGCAATCCACGCTGTAACTAGCGCCAGCGTGCCGGCAGCGGCGGCAACTTCTACCGCTACCCATTGCTTGCGCCGGGCGAGCGTGAGTGCGATCGCGTTCAGCGCGAACATGTAACTGCCGAAGAATAAGTCATTCGGCTGATGTGAGGAAGCGAGGAACGGCGATAGGTAGCCTCCGAATAGGGCCAGCACCGCAATGGCCCGGGCATCGTAGCGTAAAGCCAGCGCGCCGCCGGCCGCTGTCGTCACGATGGCCCCGGCGAAGGCGACCGATTGCGGGATCAGTTCGTAGAGTTGATACGCCGCGTAGAACGAAAGGTAAAAGGTGCAAACTCCCAGCGCGGTAATGCCCTGCGCGAAGGAACGGTGGCCTCGCTTCCAGAGCGTGTCCCCGCCCAAAAGCGCCAACGCTCCGGCCAGCAGTCCCAGCATGACTCGGCCCGATGGGCCGATCCATTCGTTGTCGACCGCATACTTGAAGCCAAACGCGACGCTGAGGATCACCGTGATCGCGCCGATCCGGTTCACCCAGACCAGCCCGGCTTTGGTCTCGACACTGTCGCCGGCTTGGCTGACAGGCTCTGGCGGGCGTGCCGGAGCAATCTCGTACAGCGGTTCCGGCTCCGGTAGCGGTGGCGGAGCCTCAAACCTTTGGACTTGTCGAATGCCGAGGCGCTGTTCTACTTCAGCCAGACGCTGTTCAAGTTCCTCCACACGAGCCCGGAGGCGCGGCACTTCCGATTCCATAGCGAGGTGCTTAGAGTCTATCAGGATGGCGCAATTCCTGAAACCATCAACCCCTCGGGAAGCATCCATAGTTTGTGCCTCGCTTCCTCTGGTCCCTGTTCGCCGTCAGTCTGTTCGCACAGGACCCGCGTGTACTGATCCTTGAGTCGGCTGGCCGCGAAGCTAAGGATCTTGAGTTACAGCGCAACTACACCTTCCGCGAGCGCGTGCAAGAGCGCCGGTTCGATGGCGCGGGGAAAGTCACTTCGACCGAAGTCAAGATCTTCGACGTGCTGAACTTCTACGGACGGCCGTATCGACGGTTGATCGAGAAGGACGGCAAGCCGCTGCCAGCGGCCGCCGAGTCGAGTGAGCAGCGCAAGCTGGACCGGGAGATGGCAAAGCGCGCCCGCGAATCGGAGAGCGACCGGCGGAAACGGCTCGCCGAGCAGGCCAAGGATCTTGAGGAAGAACGAGCCTTCCGCCGCGAGATTGCCGATGCCTTCCGGTTCACGCTGTTGCCTGACGAAGCGGTCGGCGGGCTACCTTGTCATGTGGTTCAGGCCGATCCAAAGCCTGGTTTTAAGCCGCGCACGCGCGACGGCCGCACACTGCCGAAGCTGAAGGGCAAGTTGTGGATCGCCAAGACCGACAAGCGATGGATCAAGGTCGAGGCCGAGACCATCGATACGATTTCGCTCGGCTGGTTTCTGCTGCGCGTGGCGAAAGGGACCCGCTTCCAGTTTCAGAGTGAGCGCGTGGGCGGTGAGGTTTGGATGCCTGCGCGCGTGTTCGTCCGGGGCGATGCCCGCATCGCCGGGTTGAAGCGGCTCAATCTTGAATTGGATGTGAGCTGGTCCGGCTTCCGCAAGTTCAGCACGGAGTCCCGCGTATCCTGGTAGATGATGACTTACTCTGCGGCATTCTACGGTCCTTCGTCGGCTGCGGCGCAGCCCGTCACGGTCGATCTGGCCGGGGATGCGCTGATCATCCGCCTGGACCAATCGCAGGAGCCGCTCAACTGGCCGCGCGCGTCCTTGCGCTTCGAGGAAGGCGCAGTGGCCGGCGGCCCTTTGCGGATCACCAGCCCGGCCGGCGCGGGTTTGCTAATCGTGTCCGATGCTGGGTTGTTGACCCTGCTCGGCCGCCGTCAAAAGAGTGGCGCGTCGGCGTTGGGGCAGGGACTGGCAATTTTCGCAGCGGCAATACTGGCCTTGATCTTAGCCGGCTACTTTGTCTTCCTCCCGTGGTTTGCCCGCGCATTGGCGCGCCGCATTCCCGCGAGTCTTGAGCAGCAATTGGGCCGCGCCGCGATCGACCAATTGGCCCCCGTCTCGCAGAGGTGTGAGGACGAGGCCGTACGGAAGCCCGTGCGCGCGATCGTCGACAAACTCGCCAAACATGCGCCCAAGATGGACTACGCGTTCCAGGTATACATCGTCAAAGACAAGACCGTGAATGCGCTGGCGACGCCGGGAGGTTACATCGTCGTCTATACGGGCCTGCTCGAAAAGACCAAAACACCGGCAGAACTGGCAGCCGTGCTCGGTCACGAAATGACCCACGTCACCGGCCACCACAGCACCGTGGGCATCATGCGCGCCATGACGTTTTGGGTCATGCTGTCCTACTTGATTGGGGACCCGACCGGCTTCCTTGTGCAAGCGGCGGGCGCGCTCAGCCAGCTTAGTTACCAGCGCGGCCAAGAGGAAGAAGCCGATCAAGGCGCCATGCGGTTGTTCGAGGCCGCGCGGGTCGATCCGCGCGGGCTAGAGGAATCCTTCACGATGCTTGGCAAAGAGACGCCCGATGTCCCGGCGTCGGCGAAGTACTTCTCGACGCATCCGCGCACCGAGGATCGGTTGGCGGAGATTCGTAAGTGGGCGAAAGGGCTGACCTATCGTCCGGAACCTCTGTTGGCAGGGGACGTAGCGCAATGGCCACCTCGCGGCGCCTGTATGCAGTAACTACAGCTACGCCGCTTGTTTCATTCGGAACTGATTGCGCCCGGCTCGTTTGGCGTCGTACATGGCGCCATCGGCCTCGCTGAGAAGATCCGCCGCTTTTTGATGGCGTTTGGTATCGAGCAGAGCGCAACCGAGCGAGACCGTCAGCGGCAGAACGCGCCCTCCGCTGATCAGATGTTGGGTCTCGGCCACGTTGGCGCGGATACGCTCGGCGACGGCAGCGAGGTCAGCCAGGGTATCGGCCCGCATGACGACGACAAACTCCTCGCCCCCCCAACGGCCTACGAGATCGCCGCCACGAACCGAGCGCGTGATGGTTTGCGCGACCGACTGCAGTACGCTATCGCCAGCAGCATGGCCGTGGTTGTCGTTAACTTTTTTGAAGTGATCGACGTCGGCGAAGATCACGCCGACGAGCCGGCCAGAGCCAACCGCCGCCACAAAGACTTCTTCCAGGTATGACGCTGTATACCCGCGATTGGCGACCGAGGTAAGTTGATCCTTTTGCGTTTCGACCAGTAGCGTGGCGGTGCGCGATTCAAGCCGTGCGAGCGCCTGGTGAATGTCGGTTAGCTCCTGCGAGGCGCGCACGCTCAAGGCCAAGAGAACTTCCTGCGCCTGATCGAGCGCCAACTCCATTTGGGAAGCGTCCAGGCGCACGTCAAACAGCGGCGCGATATGAGGAGCCTTTTCCAGCAGGCGGCTGTTGACCGCTTCGATGTCGATGGAGGCGGCTAGTTCCGGGTTCGCGGCGACGGCTTCGAACAGGCGCGCGGCCGATACTTCAGGGTCGCCCATCCATTGGTCGGCGAAATAGCCGGAGAGCGATACCAATGCGGTCAAGACCCGTTCGTGCTCGGCCGCTTCCGGATCCACCCGGGAAGCGCCATGACTGGCTAGCACTACTCGCGCCAGCATCGGCGGGACGCGCCAACGCTCCAAAAGCCAAGCTCCTATTTGCGCGTGATCCCCCCCGAAAGCCTCACACTCCAGGGAGATCAGCTTCTGGTGATCGCCTTTGGCGGCCTCAAGGACCTTGCCATACTGCGGCCCGAGAGACTGGGCGAGCGCGAGCATTCCGATATCCTGCAAAAGGCCCGCCAGAAACGCTTCCTCGCGCAGGCCGATCAATGGGCCGTCGCATAGCTCCCGAGCCGCCAAAGCGCACAGAATCGACCGCCGCCAGTAGTCCTGCATCCCTCGAACCTTGCCCCCCGCCAAGTTCCGCGGCAGACTGAACGACAACACCAGGGTCCGGATCGCATTAATACCCAGAAGACTGACCGCGTAGGAAATCGTCGTCACTTCCCGCCTAAGGGCGAAGATAGGCGAGTTGGCCGTCTTCATCAACTTGACAGCCAAAGCAGGGTCATTGGAGATCGTCGCGGCGATCCGGTTCAGGTCCAAGTGTTCCTGCTGGCAGAGTTCGAGAACCTTGATAGCGACGGCGGGAAGCGTCGGCAGGGTCGCGCACTTTTCGATTTTTTCGCGGATCTGGCTCGGCAAAGTCATACGTGTCTCAGTAGACTCTTCGACCGGCCCGCGAAAAATATGACTGAATCGCCCGCCTTAGAACTCAAACCTTAGATTGAATTGAATGACGCGAGGGAGGCCGCGTTGTCCGGTGACGCGTCCGAAGTTGGAGTTGGTCGGGTCCACATTCGGGCCCGAGAAGTTGGAGTGGTTGGTGGCGTTGAGCAGATCGAGCGAGAAGCGGGCTTGCATGCCGCGTTCTGGCTTGATCGGGAAGAGGCGCTCCACCTTGAGATCCCAGTTGCGGATCCCGTCGGCGCGCAGTGAGTTGAGGCGCACCGGGAAAACGCGGACGTGATAGGTCCCAGGCTGGTTCGAACTTCGGCCATCGAAGCCGACAAAGCCGGAAGGCACGGCGCCGGTCCCGCGATAGGCTAAGCTGCCATCGAACCATTGCCGGATGTCCTTGGAGCGAAGCTCATCGGAACGGAAGAGAGTCTCGAGGTTGTTCACGTCGCCGTAGAAGAAGCGATTGCCCCAGTCCGTAGCCGGGCCGGATTGCCGTTGGTAAATCCAACTGACATTCCAATTGCCGATCAAGTGACTGACCGGGCCGTCCTTGACGAAGGTCCGGCCTTTGCCGAACGGCGTTTCGTAGATAGCCGTCCACGCGGCGCGATGCGGGAGCACGTTGTTGTTAATGCGGGCGGTGGGCTTGGCGTCGAACTCGTTGAGATAGAAGTCGGCTACGGTGGAGGTGGCGCGCGTATACATGAAGGTAGTGGTGAAGCCCTTGGTGAAGCGGCGTTCGATGAGTAACTGGAAGTCGTGATATTTGTTGTAACCCTGAATATCTTTCCAGTTGACGCCGGGACGAATGCCGCTCACGTTAGTCATGTGGCCGAACGGGCGCAGTAACTGATTGAGCGGCATGACCGTGCGCGTAAAGAATCCCTGGCCGGCGAGGTAATTGTAAATCGCCTGGCTGGAGGCTCGGACCGAAGATAAGTTGGCGATGTTATAGGGATTGGGGACATTGCCGTTTAGCAAGTTGTCGGTATTCTGGTCGCGTACGTTGCCGGTCGCCCAATAGTTCTGTGGCAGCGCATCGATGCGGTGAGTGATAGGAAGAAACGCATAAGCGCCGTTGTAGGAGACGTCGAGTAGAGTGTTGCGCATCAATTCACGCTGCACTCCAACGCGCCATCTATGCTGCAGGGACGGGCGGAAGTCGTTCGGCAAACCTGTAAAGCCGCGCCCAACGCGTGGGAGCCCGCCGAGAGCGCTCTGTAGAGGCTCATCGAAGCGCGTGCCATCGGCGCGAACCGGGAAAGGATTGTTAACCGGCGTGTTGCCACGGGCAATTCCCGCCGCGGCGCCCACTCCGCAACAAAAGGTCAGGCCCGCATCGTTGCTGATGGGGGTGTTGGTCGACTGGTTGAACCCGAAGGTATCGGGCCTGGTGTTGAGCGGGTTGAGAGTATCCATGTACATTCCCCACCCACCACGCAGGACGGTCTTGTCGTTGAAGCTATACACAACGCCGGCCTTCGGGAGGAACTGATGTGTGCCCTTGGTAGCCGAATCATAACCGTTTTGTCCCATGTAAGTGGTGCCGCCTTGCGGGTTGAACTGGGCGGCGGGAAGTTGCGGGATGGGGTTGGCGGCGTAGGCCGCTTTCACGGGGTCGGTGAACGGGAGCTTCAGGTCCGGCAGAAATACGCCGGTCAAGGCGCGGTTGAAGCGCTCACTAATACCGGCTTCGCGCTCATAGCGCAGGCCAAGAGCGAGACGCAGTTTCTTGCTCACGCGCCAATCGTCCTGGAAATACAGGGCGCGGCGGGGCGTGGAGAAGTAAGTGGAATCGTTCGTGTCGATGGCGATGCTGTTGGGCATCCCCATCATGAACGCGGCCCAGTCGTGTGCGTGATTCACCGAGACGTTGTCGACGTTAGACGCCCTCGTCCAGCCGTTACGCCAGGAGAAGGCGCCGGAAGAACTGCCGGGACCGCGGCCGGTCCAATTATTGCGCCGTTCCTGCAAGCCGTAGCGGAAGCTATGGTTGCCTTTGATCGTCGTCAGGCCGACTCGCAGTTCGCCCGTTGTTCCATTGGAGCCGACAACCGGATAGCCGCCCGATACGTCCGAGATGGTGTCGAAATCGAGAGATGGCAAGACGCGGTTGGCGCCGGCGCGCTGTTCGAGATAATCCGGCAGGCCCACGTCTTTCGGCCCAAAGGCGATGCGCGAGGTGTTGCGGCTGCCTTCGTCAAACCGTGAGATGCCGAAGTTGACGTCGAGGATGCTCGATGAATTCATCGTGTAGAGCCAGCCGACATTGCCACCCTTATTGATGCGCGTCAATCCATTGGAGTGCAGGCCGCGGGCGGTTTCGTAGGTCCAGTCGGATTCGTTGGCCAGCCGGTCGTTCCACTGCCACCGGAAATTGAAGCGATGTTTTTCTTTGGGGATAAAGTCGTAGCGGTTGACGATCGAATCGAAAATCTCATCCTTGGGCATGCCGTTGGCGAGATAGTTAATGGTCTGCTCAGGCGTCACGAGGCCGGGCACGTTGTTCGGGTTCGGATAGAGTTTCGAATAGAAATCGTACATCGGATTCAAGACGGGAACGCCGCGATTGCCGGGAAACGGGGTGCGCACGACGGTGTTGCCTTCGGTGCGCGCCGAGCGTGGATCGTAGATGGTGAAGCGGCGGGCTCCATCGGGCGCGCTGAGCAGCGCGGAGAAGTCTCCCTGCTTCATCGCGGCCGTAGGGACGGTGCGATTGAGTTGGCCGTCGGTGGTCTCGGCTTTCGATTGCCGGATGCCGTTCCAGGTCAGCGTCCAGAAGACCTTGTTCCTGCCGTTGAATAGTTTCGGAATCACGAGCGGGCCGCTGACTGTGAAGCCGTAGTTGTTGCTGCGGCCAGTGGCTTGTTTTTGCGAGTCGGGCGAAAGACGCCCGGAGGCGACGCCCGCATTCCAGCTTTCGCGGGCGAAGTGTCCGGTCGCGTTCCAACGCTGTTGCCAATGCTGATTGAAGACCGAGCCGTGCAGTGCATTTGTGCCAGCGCGAGACACTACGTTAACGGCGGCGCCTGAGGTGAAGCCCTGGCTGGCGTCGAAGTTGGACGTTTCAACCTTGAACTCAGTGATCGAATCGGCAGGTGGGGTGAAGCCGACGCGGCGGCCGGTGCCGGTGACTGTCATGCCGTCGATCGTGTATTCGTTCTGGCCGACGCCGCCCATCGTATTGAACGCCGAGGTGCCGCCGTTATCGAAGGGGCGCCGGTACTCAGGCTGACCGGTCCATTGCATGCCGGGCGCGAGCGCGGAGAGGGCGAAGGGATTCAAATCGGAGAACGGCAGGTTGACGAGATTCTTCTGATCGAGCACCCGGCCGCCGGAAGCCGAGGTTGTTTCAAGCAGCGGAATATCGCCTCTGACTTCGACCGTTTCGGCGACTGCGCCCACTTCAAGCGGAACGTCGATTTCGAGACGTGTGCCGACATTGACGGTGACACCTTGCCGCAGGAATTTCTTGAAGCCCGGCGCTTCGACGTTGACGGTATAAGAGGACGGTTCAAGGTAGTTGAACTCGTAGTAACCGGTCGCGTTAGCTTCGCCACGGCGGGTCTCATTGGTGGGTCGACGAGCTTCCAGGCGAGCTGCGTCCTATCCGGTCGCGTTAGCTTCGCCACGGCGGGTCTCATTGGTGGCGCTGTTGGTGACGCTTACCTTGGCGCCCGGTACGACGGCGCCTTGTCCGTCGAGCACGCGGCCGGTAATGGCGCCACGCGATTCCTGTGCTTGGAGCAAGCCTGTGTCAAGCACGCCGATTAGAATCAGAACACATGCGGAAAATGTCAGTTTTGTCATCGCCCCTTATCCCTCAACCAAGGCGCTTGTCACTGTATCACCGGGAAAAGAGAAGCGCAAACCGATGGAGGGGGTGTGGTAGTCAACCTTCTGCGATTGACCGCGGGGGGCGATTGGGTTTGATTCGTTGGCGAGGGGCGGACGGCTTATGTGCAAGTCGAGAGTATGGGCGAGCACCGCCTGGACCGCTTTTTCGCGAGCCGATTGCAGGCGGTGTAACTGAGTGTTGGTAAGCCACTGGTTCGACCAGTGAGACTTGAACGGGTTTGACCGTTCCGGGAGTCTTTCAGAGCGGTATTGCCGCCCGATTCCCTTCTTTCATCCCTGCGACGCACCGGAAGCGAATCGATATAGCAGTCCCGTGCGCTTGTTTGTAAGTAAGTGAAAGGTCGCAATCAGCACTCGACTTGAAGTCGGAATCGTGTCGCCTCAATTTCCCTACGCAACTTCCCGCCCCGCCGCCCGGTTTAATATAGGAGGTCCTGGATTCCCTATTCCCGTGATGAAACCCGCCACCACTGCTGCCGCCGTCGCCCTGATCGCCCTCCTCGGGCCGGCGCGAACCGTGCCCGACATCGGCTCCGGCCCCGTCAGCGAGACCATCCGCCGCGAGTTCCTCCGCGCCTACTACCGCGCCTCCTTCCAGAACCTCACCTCGCTCCCGCCCCTCGGAGACGTCCGCCGCCTCGGCACAACCGGCCTCGTCCAGGAATTCCCCGACGCCGCGAAGACCAACAACG
>JAYUSQ010000255.1:0-3881 GCA_043755595.1 Acidobacteriota bacterium
ACTTCCCACGGAGGTCTGGATCAACAAGCCGCTCCACTCAGACGAAAAAGCTCACTAAACTCTCCGCAAGAGTGTCTCAAAGTTGTTGACACGCGCCGAGCGCAATGGTCACCTTAGCAACAGCGATCGCGTCGATGCCGTCGACTCAATCGGCGAAGCGCTTATTGCCCTCTTCATCGATATGGTCAAGCAACTCGATCACGCCGAAATGTCAACACTTTGGCTGCCATCTGGCAAGAGTATGCGCTCCGGGGCGCGACAATGGAGTGGTTCCCCAGTCCACTGAAGGGCGGCGGCGGCCCGAAAAACCGATTAAGGATCTGCTCCTAACGTCGGAGTTCGATATCGATGCGCACACGCTCGTAGGCGTCTCCGAGTTCTGTTCGCAGTTTACGAGGATCGGCTAATATGTCTCCCGGTTTTTCGGCCGACAGACCTAGCGCTTCGAGTGAACCTGTCCCGGTTAACTTGCCGCCAGCTTTCCGTCCATGCACCGCGCGCGTTTCAATTCATTCAATTCAAAGATTGATGGCGCGACTTTGCAATGCGACGCATGGGCCAGTTGCGGCGGATGTTAGCCTGATGGAATGTCGAGTTCCGCTCTAGCAGGCAAGCCTCGCAAGCGCTTCACACCCGAGGAATACCTCATGGTGGAGCGTGAGGCTGCCGACAAAAACGAATTTTATGACGGCGAGATCTTCGCCATGGGCGGTGCGCAGGAGCATCACAACATCATCGCGATGAACATCGGCGCGATGCTTTTGCCTTCGCTCAGGAAGCGTGGTTGCCAACCTTATGGCAGCGACATGAAGGTTGGCGTCACGCAGCAAGGTCCTTTCTTTTACCCAGATGTTTCGGTCGTTTGTGGGGAGCGAAAATTCCTGCGCGGGAAGCGTGACGTACTGCTGAACCCGGCTCTCATCATCGAAGTGCTGTCGCCGTCCACTCAACGTTTCGATCGAGGAATCAAACTCGAAGAGTATCGACGCATGGCGTCCGTCCAAGCGATCCTTTTGATATCGTCGGACCGTGTGCGCGTTGAAGTTCATATCCGCACCGGCCGGCTTTGGAAGCATCACATTGTGGCGGGGCTCGATAAGTTTATCGAGCTTCCTTCGCCGCGTTGTATTCTTCCGCTAGCCGAAATCTACGAGGGCGTCGACCTTCGCAGTCAACCCAAAGCAATCCGATAGATCAGCGCATCGCCCCGCCAGCCTGATGGCGCAGCCACCAATCGCGTCATGTGTAAAGCGATCCCGCCTGACTCGCGGTCCTCGCGTGCATGGAAATTCGACAACGTCATCGACGGGTCGTCATCGGTTCCTTTATCGTCGATCGCACGCAGCGTCTCGCGTTGCAGCAGCCCGGATCGCCTGTCCACTTCGCCCAGCATAAAGGGATAACGCGGACGGTTGCCTCGTGGATTCTGCGGCGTGATGTTACCGAGCCAGTACAGCCGGCCATTCTGTGTATGCGCCATTAACTGCGAGCACGAACTGGGAGAGAAAAACGGCTCACCGTTTGAGTAAGTCCATGGCTCGGGCTTAGTCCAATGCCGCCCGTCGTCGCTTGAGAATGAGTGCCAGCGGTAGGAGGGCAACTCTGGTCGTTTGTCGTTGGACCCTCGCATCACCATCAGAGTCCGTCCATCGGCGAGTTGCGCCACGGTAGGCTCGTCCATGCCGCGCGTCGCCCGAGTTGGATCTCCTTCGATCCGATCGCCCATCTCCCACTCCAGCTTTTTGCGGCCTCGCCAACGTCCGATGAGCGCAGCCGAATCGTGATAGGTATAAGCCCCTGCAGGATTGTAGAGCTTGCCCGCCGAATCCAATGGCGAGATACTCACGGGCAGCAGAATGCTGCGATCGGCAAGCGCGAGCGGCCGCCCGGTCATGTCGCCGATCATGACTGAGTTCTTGCCGGTCCAGACGCCAGGCAGCGGATGCCGCGGGCCAAACTCAGAGCCGCGATGGATCACCTGTTGAACCGGTCCGCCATTAACGGTGTAGTAGATGTTCCACTGCCTCAGGCCTTCGAGCGGATCATCCGACGGTAAGATGCCTTCCACCCAAAACTCGATCAGCCGGCCCGTGTGCGGATCTACCCATCCGGCGCGTGGATGGCGCCGCAACATTCCCTCTGGCCGCTTCACTCCCGTCGCCCGCTCCACCGGCGCAGACCACGTGCGCCCGTGGTCGCGCGAATGCCGGAGGTAGGCTGTGTCGATCGTATCCGAACGTGACCAACGCTGCTCAATCGAACTCATCGCGCCACCTGATTTGTGCGTGTACCATGCACAAGCCATCACTGCCGTGCCAGGTTTCGGCGAAGCCTGGAAGACTTCCCGTGTGACGCCGGCAGACGAAGTGGCAAACATGCGAACGGCGCCGCTGGCGAGCCATGAGCGTCGAGAAAGGATTGTCATCGTCCCGGTCCACGCTCTGCAATCGTCAATCGAAGCTCTACGCGAGACCTGCAATACGTGTAAGTGGGCTTCGGCATGGCGTTCACCTTGTAAGTCAGTTCAGCGAAGCTGATGCAACAACGGACGCCCCTCGGCGAGGCGGTTAATGTTCTCGGCGATATCCTCCGTCCGTCCCTCGATCGTCGGCAAGGTCCAAGCTGAATTGTGCGGCGACATCATTACATTGGACAGTTCATGAAAGGGCAAGCGCGAGGGGAGCCTTGGTTCATCTTCGTTGGACGCGTATTGATACCAGACATCGAGCGCGGCTCCCGCAATTCGCTTGGTCAGCAAGGCATCGTAGGTGGCTTGTTCGTCCAGCACGCGGCCACGCGCCATGTTGATCGCGTAGGCAGTGCGCGGCAGGCGCTCGTACACGCCGGCGTCGATGATCCCCAGCGTTTCGGGCGCTAAAGGACAACAGGGAATCAGGAAGCCCGTCTCGGGCAGACGATCGCGCCAATCATCCCACGAAATCACTTCGTCAAAGTACGGATCAGCCGCGGGGCGACGCGACACGCCGATGAGCCGAACTCCGAAGGCTCGGGCCCTCACGGCAACTTCGCGAGCGATGTGCCCCAAGCCAAGGATCATCGCCGTCTGACCGCGCAATTCTCGCAACGCGGGCGTCTCGCCCCAAATGCAGCTCCCCTCCCAATTGCCCGCGCGTAAGCGAGCGTCGTGCTCATGCGGACGGCGTGTCAGGTAGAGCATCGCCATTAATACGTACTCGGCGATCGCGGTTTCGTGATGAAAGGTGTTCGCCAGCCGGACACCTGTCGGAAGCGTATCTGGATTCAGCCCATCGATGCCGGCGCCCGACGCTTGCGCGAGTTGTAAGTTAGGCGCGCGGGCGATCAGCGCGTCGGTCAACGGCCAGCCCACCAGCACGTGCGCGGCCGACATCGCGTTTGCGAACTCATCGATCTTCGCGACGTCCGGTACAGCGGTTAGCGTGTGTTCGTGCCGAATGCGCTTTGCCAATTCGGGCGCGATTCCAGACGCCATGCGGCCGAGCAGGACGACGTGAATCATGCGGTCTTGATTGACGCGGCGGAACGGGCGCCCGGTGCGTACTCGCGGCGGACCAGGAAGACGTAGGCCGCGATACCAAGCGCCAACCAGACACCGACGGCCTTGATCGGCGCATCAAAACTTCCGGTTTGTTTGATCAACCAACCTGTGAGCCAGGGAGCCACGATACCGGCCAGGTTTGCGGCGGTATTCTGAATCGCAACAGGCAGCGCGCCCGGCATCAACGTTTGAGTGAGCGCCCAGTAGTTCGCAGTCGCTAGCCCAAGCCCGCACAGCGACGCCACCGTGAAGAAGATCATCAATGGCTGAGAATCGGTGAACACGCTCAGAGTCTGCAGCGAAGCCGCGCAGAAGCCCGCGATGGTGAAAATCTTCCGCACGC
>JAYUSQ010000256.1:0-12255 GCA_043755595.1 Acidobacteriota bacterium
GACTATTTGAAACCGTTCGCCGGAAAAAAATTTAGCAAACGCCGCCGGTAGAGGATATGCTTATTCGTTCGGGAAAGAAAAAGGTTCATATAGGATGCCGGCCGTCTCACGCATAACTTCGCTCGATTGGTTGATGATTGCGATCTATTTTGGGGTTCTCGGATTGGTGGCTTGGTGGGTCGTACGGAAAGGAAAAGACTCCTCGACCGACTACTTCCTCGCCGGGCGCAATCTTAGCTGGTGGGTGATCGGCGCATCGATTTTCGCCTCCAACATCGGGTCCGAACATATCGTGGGGTTGGCCGGGGCTGGCGCGACGAGCGGCGTGGCGATGGCTCACTATGAGCTGCATGCGTGGTGCTTGCTGGTGCTGGCGTGGGTGTTCGTGCCGTTCTACATGCGTTCGATGGTTTTCACGATGCCGGAATTTTTGGAGCGGCGTTTCGATGAACGCTCGCGCTACGTGTTGTCGATCGTCTCGTTGATCACCTTCGTGATTTCGAAAATCGCCGTGGGTATCTTCGCAGGCGGCGTGGTGTTTGGCACGCTGCTGCCTGAGATGCAGATCAACATCGGCGGCATGGTGATCGATAGCTTCTGGATTGGGTCGGTGTTCGTGATCGCGCTCACCGGACTTTATACGACGTTGGGCGGCATGCGCGCGGTAGCTTACAACGACGCCGTGCAGGTGGTGGTGCTGATCGTCGGATCCGCCTTGTTGACCGGGTACGGACTCGCCGAGTTGGGCGGGTGGAGCGAGTTGCGGCGGATCTGCGGGTCAGACATGTTCAACCTTTGGAAGCCGCTCATTCCGCCGGGCGTACAAAGCACGTGGGCGCCAGTGATGGAGACGAATGCGGCGGGCCAAGTAATTCGGCAGGCGTGGTACTTCAATGGCTACTTCCCTTGGCTCGGAATGTTATTCTGCGCCCCGATTATCGGGCTTTGGTATTGGTGTACCGATCAGTACATCGTGCAACGCGCGTTGGGTGCGCCGAATGAAACCGTCGCTCGGCAGGGCAGTATCTTCGCCGCGTTTCTGAAGTTGTTCCCCGTGTATCTATTCATCATCCCCGGCCTGATTTGTTATGCGCTCGCCAAAAGCGGCAAGGTGCCGGAGTTAGCTTCGATGATCGGAGCGGATGGCAACACGATCCCGAGCGTTTCAAATGGCGCCTTTCCGATGATGGTGCAGTACCTGCTGCCCGCGGGAATCCGCGGCATTGTGGTGGCGGGGTTGTTGTCGGCGCTGATGGGCTCGCTGGCCGGTGTGTTTAATGCCTGCTCAACGTTGTTCACGATCGATCTTTATCAGAAATGGCGGCCGCAGGCGAGTGAGCATCAACTGGTAAGGACGGGCCGTATCGCGACGGTGTTCATGGTGGTGATCGCGTTTGCCTGGATCCCAGTGATCAAGAATGCGGCCGGCGTCTACGGGTACTTACAATCTGTGCAGAGTTATCTGGCGCCGCCGATCTTTGTCGTGTTCTTCCTTGGCGTATTCGTCAAGCGCATGAATGCGGCGGGCTCGCTGTGGGCGATGATCGTGGGCTTCGCGTTGGGAATTTTCCGGATGATCGTCGACACGCCGGTGACTTTGGGCATGGCCGGATTTGAGAAGGGTTACGAGAGCGGTTCGTTCCTGTGGATCGTGAATAATATCTACTTCCAGTACTTCAGCGTGCTGATCACACTCGTGTCGGCGATCATTATGGTGGCGGTCAGTCATATGACGGCTGAGCCGGACTACAGCGTGATTCGCGGGTTGACGTTTGAGACGACATCGGAAGTGGACCGCGCGACAAGCCGGCTGAGTTGGAGCATGAAAGAAGTGGCGGGTTCGGCGGTTGTACTGGCTTGTATTCTAGGCTCGTATCTGTATTTCCAGGGATGAGGCTTACCCTTCGATCTCTCCGCGAATCACGCCGCTCATTCGTTTGCTGACGATCATCTCCAGCCCGTTGGACATCTTCAGGAGCCACCGCTTGCTGGAGAGCGGCGAGATCTTGCGAATGTGATTGGTGTTGATGATCGTGCCGCGATGGATGCGGCGAAATTCGGCGGCGGGGAGACGCGTTTCCAACTGGCGTAACGTGGATGGAATTTCGAAGCGACCGCGTGTGGAGAGCACATGGACGGCCTCGCCTTCTGCTTGGAAGGCGATTACTTCGGCGTGATCGAGCATATGGATGTCCGCCCCGAGCCGCGCGGCGATTCGACGCAGGGGTTGCGGCGGGGGCGCGTCGTTGACGGACGAAGGCACGGCTGCGACTGGTTTCTCTCGTGAGGCGCTGGCGCGTTGAATGGCTGCTGCGAGACGTTCGCTGCGGATCGGCTTCAGCAGATAATCGACGGCGCCGACATTGAACGCGTCGAGCGCACGGTCCTCATGCGCGGTCACGAAAATCACAGCGGGAGCCGACGCGCCTTGGAGCGATTTGAGCGCGGCGAAGCCATCGAGCTGCGGCATGTTGATGTCGAGGAACAACAGGTCAGGATGCAGGCGCGTTACTTCGCGCACGACCTCAGCTCCGGAGGCGGCTTCTCCCACAATTTCGATAGCAGGGAAATGTTCCAGGTGTTCGCGCAGAATGGCGCGGGCGATGGGTTCGTCGTCGGCGATCAACGCTCTCATGCCGCTTCCACCGCCGCTTCATTGACGGGCACGATGAACTCTACAACGGAGCCACCCGCCGAAGTGACAATCGACAAACGTCCAGCGTCCGGGCCGTAACAAAGCTCAAGGCGCCGGCGCACGTTCGCCAGCCCAACACCGCTCCCGGGGCGCACTTCGTCCTGCTTCGCGAATCCGGGGCCGTTGTCTTCCACGCGAACGCGCACGCCCGCGCCATTCGGCAATCGGACGGCTTTCACGACGACTTCGCCGCCCTCAGCCCGCGCCGCCACGGCGTGCTTCACGGCGTTCTCCACCAGCGGTTCGAGCGAGAGCACGGGAATCTGCACTGAGCGAACTTCCGCATCGACTTCTAAGCGGATCGACAACCGGTCTCCTAGTCGAAGTTTTTCGATCGCGAGATAGGCTTCCACGGTGCGCAATTCTTCTTCCAGCGCGATATAGGTGCGGTCCTGCTTCAAGTGATACCTCAGCAAGTCCGACAAATTCAACACGGTGGCCCGCGCCGATTGCGCTTCGCGCGGAATCAGCCCGTAGAGCGTGTTGAGCACGTTGAAAAGGAAGTGCGGTTGGATTTGCGATTCAAGCGCGCGCAACTCAGCTTGCGTGACCAGCCGCCGCATTTCGGCCGAACGGAACATTTCTACACGCTCGGAAATTTGGGCGGCCAGACGCTCGGCCGCGCGTAGATCTTCACTGAGATAGCGGCGTCCACCAGCGCGGTAGCCGAGCAACAGATAGCGGGTTTCACGCGCCGGGAAGCGCACCGGCACCACGGCCTCGACGCCGGCCGCTTCCAACCCTTCACGCCGCGGCGCAGCGAGTTCGCCGACTGCCGCAGGTCCGCCAAGCATCAAGGCATCGGTGAGCGTTGGATTTTCCGGGCGTAATTCCGCACGGAGGAAAGACGCCAACTCGCGGCTGGCCGCTTCGAAATATGCGCCTTCGTTGTCGGCATCAGCGGTAAGCCGTTCGCGTTCCTGACGCCCGAAGACCATGCGAGTGAGCAACACCTGCACGCGTTGGCGCAGCTCACTGTAGAGCCACAGCAGCAAGAGCAACGCAATGAAGGCAACGCCGCGGAGGAAGGGCGTGCTGGCGCCGCTCCAACGCGAAGCCAGCAATACAAAGCCGCCGGCCAATGCGAGGTTGGCGAGTACACGCACGAACGAATCGAGCAGCACGAAGCGATAATCCTGTAACAGCACGATCAGCGCCAGCGCGATGCCCCCGTGATGCGCGAGGATCTCCAATGCGCCACCCGTGTGCTCGTCAGCGCCCGCGTGCGCCAGGGAAAGCGCAAAAAGAAACAGCGCCATCGAGGCGGCGAGCCGCGAAGTTGTCCGGCGTTCGGCGGCTCCTTGCTGCAACGTCGCGATCGTCGCGGCGATGGTCAGCGCGGCGAAAGCGACGGTCGTGTAGACCAGAGCCGATTGATGCGAAAGGCCGGGCACGAAGTTCTCAGCTGCATGCATCAGGACGGCAATCGCACCGAGCATGTAACCGGCGCCGACGATCCTGCGATAGCGCGGGCCGAGGGCGAGGTGGAGAAGCACGGCGGGCAGCACGCTCAACGCCGAGGTGCTGATGGCGATCGCCAGTTCTGCGCCGGGCCACGAAAACTCGCGGCAAGCCAGCACGGCGAGCGATGCGAAATTCCAAAGGAAAGCGAGTGAGGCGGCGGTGAGCGAAAGGCGGCTGGCGGGGCGGCGTCCGCGCGAGGAAGCGGCGAGGAGAAAGTAGAGGCTGAGCGCAAAAACCAGGGCTCCGCTGGCGTGGCCAATTGTGTTGACCAGCAGCGACTGCTGCGAAGCGGAGGCGGAGTAGGGAGGCATTGCCGCTACGGGGTCAGGCGCGCGCGGAGATTGCGAAGCGCTTGGGCTCCGGCGACGGCGACCGTGGAATCGGGATCCTTCGATAGCGCTTCAAGCACGGGCGCGGTGTCATTGTCGCCGCTCCGCGCGAAGATCGCCGCCAGTTCAGTCTTTTCGGCGCGGGTGCGTTGCGCGAGGCCGGGGTAGAGGAGATCGCGAATGTCCTTGTGACGGCTGGCTTCTTCTAGGTAGGCGAACGCCACGCCGCGCCAGGAGGAAGAGTTCAGCGCGTTGATGAGGTAGGTGAACGGCGCGAGTTCGGTGGTGGAGCGCTCGCCCAACATCGTTGCCGCGAACGCCATGGCGAGGCGCGGCTTCATTTTCGTTTCGGCTTCGAAGGCTTGCTTGAGCTTGTCGCGGTCTTCGGTATTGCCCAGGCGCGCGAAGCCTTCGGCGGCAGAAGCGCGTGTGTCGTCGTCTTTGTCGGTAAGATATGTTTCAAACAAATTGCGATTAGTTGTTTCGGGCATCATGCCGATCGCGGACAACGCCGCCGCTCGGACCTTTTCGGTTTTTGCGCGCGTGAGAGCCTCACGCAGGCCGGGGAGCGCGGACTTGTTGCGCAACAGCCCCGAGGTTTCGATGGCGGCCACTTGTACGCGTTCGTTGAGATCCTGCAACAGGAACGCGATGCCCGGCGCGGCGGCGGGGTCGCCGATTTTTTGCAGGGCGACGAGCGACTCGTAGAGGATGGCCGATTCTTTGCTCTTGACGGCTTCGGTGAGCGCGGGCACGGCCTTACCCACGCGGAGCACGCCGGCAGCACGCGCGGCAGAGGCCTTGGCGTCGACAGATGCCCCGGCGGATACCAGACGAATGACAGCATCCTGCACTTCGGGGCGGACGATCACGTAGCGCTCAATCACGCGGTCATTCGTGTCGGTGAACGCTCCTTTGAGGCCACGCCCGGTGCGCCCAATCAGGTTGCCACGCTCTGCGTAACCGGGCAGGTAGATGTTGACGAGGCCAGCGAGTGAGCGCTCCTGCGTTTCGGCATCGGCGTCTTGCGAGGCTTCAAGAAGGGCGTCAAGGCTAGCGGGCGTGCCAGCTTCGACAATGAGGCGCGTGGCTTCGCGGCGCACGGCGGGATCGGGATCTTTGAGGTAGCCACGGAGTTCCGGGATAGCCGCCGCCGCGTTCTTCTTGTAGAGGTCGCGGGCGTTCTTGATCTTCTGCTTGCTGTCGGCTTGTGCGTGTAAGGTGGCCGTGGCGAGGAGGATCAGGGTAAGGAGGTGGCGCATGTTCTTATTATGGAGCCCCGTCCACGCGGGCGAGTATTATAATTGAAGTATGGAGCAGGTTCTACAAAGGTTCTCAAGTCACGAGGAAGCCGAGCAGGCTGATCGCGACGGTTACCGCCGTTTGACACCCTCACAGCGTCTCATGATGAGTCTTGAATTGCGCCGGATGTGGCTCGGTGAAGAAGATGCTACTGAGCAAAGACTGGCGAGAGTTCTTACTCGCGCTGAACTCCCACAAGGTCTAGAAGATGGCACGCGTACGAGTACAAACAATCCATGAAGGATGGGAGCCACAGGCGTAGCCAATTGGAGCCAATACGTTTGGTTCTCTCAAGGGGTCCGACGCGGTACCCTCGCCACGGGCTTTCCGGTTACGGTGCCAGTAGATGACACCTCCTGCGGTCTATTGCGGATCGCGAGCACCAAGATGAAGCCACTACCAGTCCGCACGTATCCGGCAACACGGAATGGGAGCGCTTCGACAACGCCCGTCTCTCGGCTGCTCAGCGTGCCCAAGGAAGCGTTCCTGAAGGCTGAAGCAAAGATGAAGAAGGCGAAGGCTCGGAAACTGGCGAGGAAGTATTATTGAAGAGTGCGCCACCTCACTCACACGGCAATTCAGCGGATGATGTTACTGGCTACGCTCATCGCTACTGTCCTAATCGCTCTATATCCGAACCCTGCTTATTACCGGTGGGTCAACGAGGATGGCTCCGCTCCCGATGTGCCGCCGGGTTTCAAGCTAGACTGGCCACCGCGAAAGGGTGCCTGGCATCGCCTGTCAAGTGAGATGGCTGAAGGGCGAAAATTCCCGATGGATCGGAGGCTGATATTCGAGTATGGACGATATGGCGGCATCGGCGAACCCGACTATCAGCGCATCGCGGTCGAAGTGGCGTTAGCGTGGCTGATCGGTGGCGGATTGGCTTGGGTCGCTAAGCCAAGAAACGGTTGACCGAAAGCGGAGAAGGTAGAATATTATGGCTTACGACGACTACGAAGAAGAGCATCACCTAACGCCGTCAGGCTGGGTCGTAGGCACATGGAAAGAGGGTTTAAAGAGGGTAGGGTAGGCTTGGAAAAGTGGTGGAGCCGCCTGAAGACCGAGTGCTGACGATGACCACAGACAGCTTCACTCAGTCGCCGTGGAAGAGAAGTAGACGGGACCATTCCGGCGCCCATGAATCTTGGCGCTCGCCGATGATTAGTAGCGAGGACATAGACGCTCTTCTAGAAAAGTACCCGCGTAATTTCTGACAGATTCCCAAGCCGCTCACCCATCGCCGTAGTTAGCCAACTATATTATTGCCTTAATTAAGGACGTTCGCGGGCTGGTTTAAAGGCCACACACCGCGCCGCAAATCGTACCGTCAATCCCCCGCGGTAAACTGCCCCGCCCCTGCCAGAATCGGATTCATTCTCCGCTCGCGATGCCGCATCGACGCGGCGATGAAGGCGCGGAAAAGCGGGTGCGGCTCAAGCGGCTTCGACTTGAACTCCGGGTGGAACTGGCAGCCCAGGAACCACGGATGATCGGCGATTTCGCAGATCTCCACGTACGCACCGTCCGGCGTTTGGCCGGTTAGCTTGAGTCCATTCGCCGTCAGCACCTTTTCAAATTCGCGGTTGAATTCATAGCGGTGCCGGTGGCGCTCATGAATCAACTCCTGCCCGTAGGCCGCGCGGGCGAAGCTGCCTTCGGCGAGTTTGCACTCGTAATCGCCCAGGCGCATCGTGCCGCCTAACTCGTCGACACCCTTTAGCTCACGCAGTTTGTAGATAACGCGTTGTTTCGGGTCCGGGTCAAACTCGGTCGAATCGGCCCCTTCGAGGCCACATACGTTCCGGGCGAACTCAATCACCAGCGTTTGCATGCCGAGGCAGATGCCGAAGTAAGGCACCTTGAATTCGCGGGCAAAGCGGATCGCTTGTAACATGCCTTCGATCCCGCGCTTGCCGAAGCCGCCGGGGACAAGAATCCCATCGAAGACTTCCAAACGCCGTTGACATGACGGCCATTCCAACTCCTCGGCCTCAATCCACGTAAGATGCACCTTGCGATTGTGCGCCAAGCCGCCGTGCAGGAGCGATTCCTTTAGGCTCTTATACGAATCTTCATACTCGACATACTTACCCACCACCGCGATTTCCACCGTGCCCGCCGGGTTCTTCAGCCGGGTGAGCATGTTCGTCCAACGGTTCAGATTCCGTTCCGCCGTGTGTAAGTGAAGCGACTTGAGTAGAATCTCATCTACGCGCTGGTTGGCGAATTCGATCGGGATTTCATACACCGACTCGACGTCGCGCGCCGAGATCACGGCCTCCGTCTCCACGTCGCAAAACAACCCGATCTTTTCGCGCAGGTCACGCGTCATCTCGCGCTCGGACCGGCACACCAGCATGTCGGGCTGGATACCGATGGCGCGCAATTCCTTCACGCTATGTTGCGTGGGCTTGGTCTTCAGTTCCTGCGCGGCGGCAATCCACGGCACCAAAGTTACGTGGACAAAGTAAGTATGATCGCGCCCTAACTCATGGCGTAGCTGGCGGATGGCTTCTAGAAACGGGAGCGACTCAATATCGCCGACGGTGCCGCCGATTTCGACGATGACGACATCGACGTCGGTCGCCACCTTCTTCGCCGCCGCTTTGATCTCATTGGTGACGTGCGGAATCACCTGCACCGTTTTGCCGAGATAGTCGCCCCGGCGTTCGCGCGCGATGATTTGCTCATAGATGCGCCCGCTGGTCAGGTTATTGGCCTGCGTCAGCTTAGCGTGAGTGAAGCGTTCGTAGTGGCCAAGGTCGAGATCTGTCTCCGCGCCGTCGTCGGTGACAAACACCTCGCCATGCTGAAACGGGCTCATGGTGCCGGGATCGACGTTCAGGTACGGGTCAAACTTTTGCAAGGTGACGCGTAAGCCCCGGCTTTCGAGAAGGCATCCAATGGAGCCGGCGGCGAT
This sequence comes from Acidobacteriota bacterium, assembly GCA_043755595.1. Lineage (GTDB taxonomy): Bacteria > Acidobacteriota > Terriglobia > Bryobacterales > Bryobacteraceae > VFZP01. The sequence continues at coordinate 8,714 of JAYUSQ010000256.1, forward strand.
TCCCTTGCCGAGCGAACTAACCACGCCGCCGGTAACGAAGATGTACTTGGCCATGTCTCTTTTTTGGGTCCTAGATAGCCTTGGTTAAATTTGCGTCGTACATCCGGGAAACCTCTTCGAGGTCCTCCGGCGTGTCGACGCCTAGCGATTCGTAATTTGTCTCCACGACACCAATCCGATGCCCATTCTCAAGCGCACGAAGCTGCTCAAGACACTCCGCCCTTTCGAGTGGTCCGACCGGGAGCGACGGATACGCGAGCAGAAACTCGCGGCGGTAGACGTAGAGCCCGATGTGTTTGAAATAGACGGCCCAGCCGGCGCGATCATAGGGGATCGGGTTGCGCGAAAAATAAATGGCGTTGCCCGTCAGGCCAGTGACCACTTTCACGACGTTGGGATTGGTGATCTCGTCCATACGTTCGATCCGTTTAGAGAGCGTGCCCATTGCAAGGCGAGGGTCGTTCAGCAGCGCGCGGACGGCGGCATCGATGGCGGCCGGATCGATCAACGGTTCATCGCCCTGGATATTGACGATGAGGGTCGCGTCCGGTTCGGCGGCGGCCACTTCGGCCACGCGGTCGGTTCCAGAGAGATGATCGGACCGGGTCATCGCCACGCGGGCTCCGAATCGCCGCGCTTCGTTGTAAATTCTGCTATCGTCGGTCGCAATAATTACGTCAGATAGAGTAGATGCGCGTCGCGACTGCTCCCAAACGTGTTGAATGATTGGCTTAGAAGCGAGGAGAGCTAGGGCTTTGCCGGGAAATCGGCTGGACTGGAATCTGGCTGGAATCACGCCCAGAACTTTGTCTGGCACGTCCGATGATACCACACGCAAAAGGGCGGATGGCCGGAAAAAGTCGCGTGATATACTTGGGGCGGGCTTGGCCCGAGGAGCTGGTAATGAGTGCGGGCGAGAACGTACGGTACTATCTTTTCATCCCTGTTGTAGCCGCCGGATTGATGGCGGCGGGTGCGTGGGCGGCTGAAGATAATGCGCCTCCAGCGCCACAGAAGGCGCCTGCTGCGCCCTCCGGTCCACAGCCCCGCGTGTCGATTGAGCCGCGCGCGGCTAAACCCGTGCCTGGCGCGGAGCCGTCCGAAGCTTCGGACCGCCGGGCCAATATCCGGGTCGATTCAACCGTTGTTTTGATCAATGTCACCGTGACGACGCCGTTGGGCCAAGTCGTGACGGGCATGGAGAAGGAACACTTCCGGCTGATGGAAGACAAGGTTGAGCAGAAGATCGTCAGCTTCACTTCAGAGGAAGCGCCGCTTTCGGTGGGTTTGGTGTTCGACATTTCCGGCAGCATGGGCAATAAGCTGGCCAAGAGCCGGCAGGCCGCCAAGGAATTCTTCAAGTCCGCCAACGTGCAGGACGAGTTCTTTCTGGTGCAGTTTAATGAGCGGCCTGAACTGGTCACACCTTGGACTCGCAACACCGAAGACATCGTGAACCGGCTGGCTTTTACTCAAGCCAAAGGCCGGACGGCATTGCTCGACGGGCTGTACTTGGCCATGAACGAAATGAAGAAGGCGCACAACCCGAGAAAGGCCATTCTCGTGCTGTCTGATGGTGGGGACAATTCCAGCCGATATACAGAACCAGAAATCAAGAACCTGGTGCGCGAAGCAGACGTCCAAATGTATGCGATGGGAATTTATGAATCGATGGGGGGCCGCGGGCGGTCGCCGGAGGAGATGGCGGGGCCGGGGATGTTGAGCGAATTGGCTGAACAAACCGGCGGCCGGCATTTTCCGATCGACAACATTTCTGAGCTGCCGGACGTGGCGGCGAAGATCGGCGTCGAGCTGCGCAGCCAGTACATGATCGGTTATACCCCCGCGAATCTCAATAAGGATGGGAAGTACCGGAAAGTGGAGGTTAAGCTGACGCAACCGCGCGGCTTGCCGCCGCTGCGGGCTTACTATCGGACGGGTTACTATGCACCAACTCAGTAGGCGGCGGTTTTTCGAATCGCTAGCAGCGGCGGCCGGGGCGGCGCCGTTTGTGGCTTTTGCGCAAGAGGATCCGATTATCCGCGTGACAACGCGCGAGGTGGTCTTACATGCCACCGTGCTGGACAAGAGCGGGCATTTGATTACTTCGCTGGGGCGCGAGGCTTTTTCGGTGCTGGAGAATGGCGTTCCGCAGACGCTGAATGGCTTCAAGCGCGAGGATGTGCCGGTTTCGCTCGGGATCGTGATCGATAACTCGGGCAGCATGCGCGATAAACGCACCAAGGTGGCGGCGGCGGCGCTGACGCTGGTGAAGGAATCCAACACCCAGGACGAGATGTTTATCGTCAACTTCAACGACGAGGCTTATCTCGATCAGACGTTTACCTCCGACCATCAGAGGCTGGAGGAGGCGCTCGCGAAGATCGACTCGCGCGGCGGCACGGCGATGCGCGACGCGACGACGATGTCGCTGGATTACCTGAAGGAAAAGGGCAAGAAGGCGAAGAAGGTTCTGTTGATCGTCAGCGACGGCGAAGACAATACCAGCGCGGCAACCAACACGCTGGAGAAGCTAGTGGCAAAGGCGCAGCAGAGCCAATGTCTGATTTACGCGCTCGGCGTCTTTACCGATGAAGAACGCGGCAAGGCGAAGCGGGCTGAGCGCGCTTTGAATGCGCTAGCGAATGCGACGGGCGGGCTGGCTTATTTTCCGAAGGAATTGACGGATATAGAGAAGCTGGCGCGGCAGGTGGCGCACGAGATTCGCAATCAGTATATTCTGTCGTATCGACCGTCGAACGAGGCGTTGGACGGATCGTACCGGCGCATTCAGGTGCTGGCGAAGGGGGCGAATCGCCCGGTTGTGAGGACACGGTCGGGTTACTACTCGACGCCGGACCAGAAGGAGCCGACCAAGCTGGCTCCGTCGGCTTTGACTAACTCGCTTCAACCGTAACTACCCGGCGAGACATGCTCGGATATCTTTGGCAGTCTTCTCGAGGCTATCGATTGACTCCGTGGCGGAGTCCGTATTTGCGATGGCGTATTGAGACCTATTGGGGACTGCACGCGGAAAAGATCGGCTTTGAGGAATTCTGGCGATTCCTCTGGGCGCATCGGGGCGAGCTTTGGCGGTTTGTGGGATGGGCGGGCCGTATGCGCGGCGCGCGGTAGCGGATCGCAGCAGGCCGATCCAGCCTAGCCGCAGAACTCCAAACATCCGTAGCGTTCCCGGTTTGGGCCTACATCTTGACGTAAGGCGAAATGGCAGACCGCCGTGCCGAGACTGGATCGAGTTAGGTTAGGTCAGAGTACCCGGGAAGTGGACGCGAATGGCCCAACAACGGACACCCGCAGCCGGACTTGAACGGAGCCGCAAGGTCCGCCCCGCTTCCTTGATCTTGATTCACTTTCGCTTTCAGCCTGCATAGCTACGCAAGCGCTACGAAGGAGCTTCAAGCATTTTCCAATCCGAAAGTGAGTCTGAAATCGAAATTTGATTCCAATACAAGATGAGCCTGAGATACGGGTTTGATTCCAATGCGGAGTGAGCCTGAAATATTTTGGCTGCCTCGCCGGGG
>JAYUSQ010000257.1:0-79631 GCA_043755595.1 Acidobacteriota bacterium
ACAGCTCCGGTATCTACGCCGCGCCGCTGCAAATGAAGGCCAACAACGGCATCTTCATCATCGATGACTTTGGCCGCCAGTTGATGTCCCCGCGCGATCTACTCAACCGGTGGATCGTGCCGCTGGATCGGCGTGTCGACTACCTGTCGCTGCGCTACGGCGTGAAATTCCAGATTCCGTTTGAAGTGATGGTGGTGTTCTCTACCAACCTGGATCCGCAGGATCTGGCCGACGAAGCCTTCCTGCGCCGCATTCACAACAAGATCCTGATCGAAAGCGTGGACCCGAGCACCTTCGATCAGATTTTCGCGCGTGTGGTATCCAGCAAGCGGGTGCCGCACGAACCCGATAGCGCCGAGTATCTGCGGAGGCTTTGCCTTTCGGGCGGCCGATCGGAATTGCGCGCCTGCTACCCGCTTGATATCTGCAATATTCTGGCTTCGATCTCGGACTACGAACGGCGGGCCCTGCGGATGAGCAAGGAAGACCTGGAGCGCGCGGTCGATTTATACTTCGCGCGCAGCCATGAGTTCGCGGTCGGAACGTGAGGGACCGCTCTATCCTTTTCGTTTCTTGGCGTCTTTGAGCTCTTTCTCCAAATTCGCCTTGAGTCCCTTGGTCTCTTTGGTGGTTTCGGTGACAGAGCCAAGCGCGCTGAGCCCTTGCTGGCAGAGGAATTCCTGCACACCCGGCGCACCTGAAAACTTGCTGCCGTGGAGCAGGGCGCTCTGGTAGAGAGCTTTGGCCAGGACGAGTTCGAACGCGCTTCGGGGCACTTTTGCCGGTAGGGTCTGCAGCGCTGCGCGGCCTTTGGCTGCATCGTCTTTTGCCCCGAGAGTATCGCAAATCGCCGTCACGACGCCGCGCGAAAGCATGCCTCTTAGGGCTGAGTCCACCGAACCTTCGTCAGGCGCCCGGCCTTGCGCAATGTTGGAAAGCTGCTGAGGCTTGGTGGTGGTGCCGGTGGCAGGGAACGGGAAATCGATTTCAACGGACGAGTTGGGAGCGCTTTTCACGTACTCAGCGTAGTGTTCGGCAAACGGCATGGTCATGCGCGTGGCCATCCCACGATATTCGGTGACTTTCTTGATGAAGGGAGTCGGATTGTCTTTGTTACTGCGGCGGCCGTACTCGTAGTTTTCGGCGAGTTCGGTGTAACCGGCGATCAGGCCGGATTCCAACAAAAGGCGGAAGGTCCAGGCGCGGCCGGTGAACTCGTTCTTTGTGGACTTGGTGATCTTGTCCAGCCACTCAGTCGCCTTCAGGTAATCGCCCTTCGCGTAGGCGTCCTTGGCTGTCTGGAAATAGTAGGCAGGAGTGCCGGTTCGTAGCGGAGGCGGTCCCCCACTATCGGAGCAGGACACGACGGACAAGGCGGCGGCGGCGAGGAGCGCGCCCGCGACACGGCGGCGGAGTTGGGGAGGGGAGGACTTCATCATGTGAACGGACTTTGTATCACAATGGCAGCCCGGTGACAAGCCGGGGGGCGGCCGGCCACAGATTGACCCGCCAGTCATTTCGCTGTATCGTGGGTCAGTGGGCATCCTCGGCCGTTCAAAAAAAGAAGTGTTGCTGGAATTTCGCACTGGCGAGATTTTAGCGGCCGCGCGGATTGTTTTTGCACGGCACGGCTATGGCGCCGCGACCGTGGATGAAATCGCCGACGCCGCAGGGGTCGCCAAAGGGACGGTTTATCTCTATTTCCCTTCTAAACGCGATCTGTTTCTCGCGACGCTGCGGGAAGGCGTGGAAGCGCTGCACGCGGAGGCGAATCGGGAGATCGAACGGGCGGCTAGTGCGATGGCGAAGATCCGCGCTTTCGTCGAGACGCGACTTTTTTACTGCGACCGGAACCGCGATTTTTTCCGAATCTACTACACCGAATTTTCGGCCCTGGCGGTACGGTCTTCCGGTGAGCGCCCCGAGTTTCAGGACCTGTACGATGCGCAGGCGGAACTGTTGCGGAGCGTGATTGAGTCAGGGATACGGCGGGGCGAAATCCGGCGATGCGACAGCCGGAGGACAGCGCGGCTGATCTACGATCTGACGCGGGCGGCCATCGCGCAGCATGTGCTCGAAGAGGGAGAGGATGGGAACGACGTGAAGGAATCCACCGACATGATTTGCAGTTTTATTTGCCGAGGGATAGGATGCTAAATAATTTTCAAGTTACCGCGATTGCTACGGCGGCCTTTGCGTGCGCTGTTGTTACTTCCTGCGGCTCGACTCAGGCGAATGGGCCTGCGGCTGTTTCCCCTTCCTCACCTTCAGCGCCGGGTGTCCCGGTGAAAGTCGCGGTCGCGGAGACGCGGCGGGTACCGGTGGAAATCACGACCGTGGGAAACGTCGAAGCGTGGTCTACGATCGTCGTCCGCGCGCAGATTGGCGGTACACTCCAAAAGGTTCACTTTACCGAAGGCCAAATGGTAAAGGCCGGCGACACGCTTTTTGGAATCGACCCGCGCCCGTATCAGGGAGCCATCCAGCAGAGCCAGGCCAATCAGGCGCGCGAGGAGGCTCAACTCCGGTTGGCCGAAGCGAATCTGGCGAGCGCGGAAGCGCAAGCGGCCCACTACGGCAAACAGGCCGAGCGATATGAGCAGTTGGCCGCCCAGGGCATCGCCTCGCGGGAACAGGCCGATCAGGCCGCCGTCGAAGCCCGGGCCCGGCGCACGGCGGTGCGCGCCAATAACGCCAATATCGAAAGCGTCAAGGCCGCCATCCGCGCCGATGAGGTTGCAGTAGGTGGCGCCCGCCTTAATCTTAGTTATTGCACGATTAAGTCCCCCGTCAACGGCCGCACAGGCGCGATCCGGGTGAAGGAGGGCAACTTAGTCAAAGCGAACGACGTCGACTTAGTTACCATTCACCAGATACAACCTATTTACGTGGCCTTCTCCGTGCCGGAAGAACATCTGGCGACGATCCGGGCGCGGCGCGGCAATCTGTCCGTGTTGGCGGGCGTTCCGGGCGAAAGGCTTCCGCCCGGACAGGGAACCCTGAGCTTCATGGACAACATGGTGGACAGCACGACCGGCACGATTCGCTTGAAGGCAACGTTCCCCAATGAGACGGCGCGCTACTGGCCCGGCCAATTCGTGGACGTAAAGCTTCATCTGGAAGACCGGCCCAATTCGGTGGTCGTCCCGGCAGCGGCGGTCCAAACCGGGCAACAGGGTAACTATGTTTATGTCGTGAAGACGGACAAAACTGTCGAGCTGCGAGTAGTAACTCCGGGGCCGCGCGCCGGTGGCGTAGTGTCGCTGACGCAAGGATTGGAATCGGGCGAGACCGTCGTCGTGGAAGGGCAACTTAGGCTGGCGGCAGGACTAAAAGTGACGGTGATGCCATGAAGTTGCATCCGACCGGGGGCAACGGCTTCACCAGTATTTTCATTCAGCGCGGCGTAGCCACGACGCTCGTCATGGCGGCCATCACGTTGTTTGGGTTGTTTGCATATCGCGCTCTGCCGGTATCCGATTTGCCCAATGTCGACCTGCCAACGCTAGTGGTGATCGCTTCGCTGCCTGGCGCGAACCCGGAGACCATGGCTTCGGCCGTCGCGACGCCGCTTGAGCGCCAGTTCACCACCATTGAAGGGCTGGACTCGATGACTTCGGTGTCCGCCTTGGGCGCCACCACGGTGACACTTCAGTTTTCGCTACAGCGTTCGCTGGATGGCGCGGCGCAGGATGTGCAGGCGTCGATCACGCAGGCTGCGCCCTATCTGCCGGCCGGCATGCCCACGCCGCCCACCTTCCGCAAGGTGAACCCCGCCGATCAGCCGATCTTTTTCCTGGCGTTGAAGTCGAGCACGATGCCGCTTTATCGGCTGCATGAGTACGCCGACACGATGATGGCGCAGCGCATCTCGACCGTGGCGGGCGTGGCGCAGGTGCAGATTCTCGGCGGGCAGAAATACGCCGTGCGCGTGCAGGTGAATCCGAAGAAACTCGCCGCGCGCGGGATTGGGATCGATGAAGTGGAGACGGCGATTCGCGCCCACAACGTCAACCTGCCCGTCGGCACAATGTGGGGGCCGGATCAGACTGTGACGCTGCAAGCCACGGGGCAATTGACTAGCGCCGAGGCATACAAGCCGTTGATCGTCACTTATAAAAACGGTACGCCTGTGCGGCTGTCGGAAATCGCGACCATCAGCGATTCGGTGGAAGACGACAAAGCCGCGGGCTGGTTCAACACGCCTACGTCGAGCGATCGTTCGGTTAATCTCAGCGTCCTGCGCCAGCCGGGCACCAACACCGTGGAGGTGGCCGACAACGTGCGCACGTTGATCAACCAGTTCAAAACGCAATTGCCGCCGTCGGTTGCGCTCGAAGTGCTTTTCGATCGATCGCTGACGATTCGCGAGTCGTTCAACGACATTCAGTTCACGATGTACCTGACGCTCGGCCTAGTCGTCATGGTGATTTTCCTTTTCCTACGAAATTTTTCAGCCACCGTCATCCCGTCGCTCGCGTTGCCGCTTTCGGTGATCGGCACGTTCTCGGTGATGTACATGTTCGATTATTCGCTCGACAACTTGTCGATGATGGCGCTGATCCTGGCGATCGGTTTCGTGGTGGACGACGCGATTGTGGTGTTGGAAAATATCGTGCGCCACGTAGAGGCAGGGACGCCGCCGATGCGCGCGGCCTACATCGGCGCGGGCGAAGTGGGCTTTACGATCGTGTCGATGACGGTTTCGCTCGCGGCGGTGTTTCTGCCGCTATTGTTCATGGGCGGCATCATCGGCCGTTTGTTCCGCGAGTTTGCCGTCACCATCGTCGCGGCGATTCTGATTTCTGGCTTTGTGTCGGTAACTTTGACACCGATGTTGTGCGGCCGCTTCCTGCGCGCGCATGGCGAGCACGGCTGGTTCTACCGCAAGACCGAAGCGGTGTTTGAGTGGCTGCTGCACATCTATGAGACGTCGCTCCGCTTCACGTTGCGCCATCGTCCCAGTTTCCTCGCGTTCAGCTTTTTGATTGCGGGCGCGTCGGTGTGGCTCTATACGCAGGTGCCCAAAGGCTTCCTGCCGTCCGAGGATAACGGCCAAATCTTCGTCACTACCGAGGCGGCCCAGGGCGCCTCGCAAGCTGACCTGCTGCGCGACCAGCAGCGGCTAATTAAAATCGCGCAAAAGAGCCCACACGTGAAGGCTTTCTATGCGGGCGTGGGTGGCGGGTCGAGCGCTGTGGCGAACGCCGGACCCAACTTCGGGCGTATGTTTTTCCACTTGAAGCCGCGGTCGGAGCGCAAGCTGAATGTCGACCAGGTAATGGCCGAGCTTCGCCCGCAATTGAATCAACTCCCGACGATGCGCGCGTTCCTGCAGAATCCGCCGGCCATTCGGATTGGCGGCTCGCTTACTAAGAGCCTGTATCAGTACACGCTGATGAGCGGCGAAACGGACGCGTTGTATAAGGCATCGCTGGAGATGGAGAAGGAGATCGCCAAGGTGCCGGGGCTGGTGGACGTGACTAGCGATTTGCAGATCAAGTCGCCGCAGTTGAACGTGGTGATCGACCGCGAACGGGCGGCCTCGTTGGGTGTAACCCCGGACCGGATTGAGAACGCGCTGTTCGATGCGTACGGCCCGCGTTGGGTCTCGACCATTTACGCGCCGGACAACCAATACCGCGTGTTACTTGAAGTAGAGCGCGAATTCCAGGCCAACCCGGATTTGCTTTCGATGTTGTATGTACGCTCGTCACGGGGGGCGCTGGTGCCGATCGATAGTTTGGCGCGCATGGAGCCTCGCGCGGGGACGCAGACGATCAATCACTTCGGTCAGCTTCCGGCGGTGACGTTGTCGTTCAATCTGTCGCCGGGGGTTTCGCTGGGCGACGCTGTGGTGGGGATACAAGATGTGGCCGCGCGCGTGGTGCCCGCGGCGGTGACGACGGCGTTTCAAGGGACCGCGCAGGCCTTTCAACAATCGACGCAGTCTTTGGCGATCTTGCTGGTGATTGCGCTGCTGGTTGTATACATCGTGCTGGGTATTTTGTACGAAAGCTTCATTCACCCGTTGACGATTTTGTCAGGGTTGCCGTCGGCCGGATTCGGCGCGCTACTTACTCTGTACTTATTCAAGATGGATTTGAATATCTACTCGTTTGTCGGGCTGATTCTGTTGATCGGCATCGTAAAGAAAAACGCGATCATGCAGATCGACTTCGCGTTGGAAGCGGAGCGCAACGAAGGAATGTCGCCCGCCGAAGCGATCTACCAGGGGTGCCTGGTGCGCTTCCGGCCGATCATGATGACGACGATGTGCGCGCTGCTAGGCGCGATGCCGATTGCGTTGGGTTATGGCGCAGGCGGCGAGGCGCGGCGTCCGTTGGGGCTTTGCGTGGTGGGCGGGCTGATGTTCTCGCAGTTGATTACGTTGTATCTGACGCCGGTGGTGTATACGTATCTGGCGAAGGTGCATGGACGGCTGTCGAGGCCGCAACGCCCGGCGCCGGGGGCGGGGACGCTGGAGCCGGCGGCGGGGGATTAGGAAGCGTCCGCCGCTCTCGGCCTCCGCATCAGAGCCGCCAGCTTTATAACGGTTGATTATACAATCGCCGGTTTGGCGGAAATAAAACTTGCCTGTTTTCAGCAGCTTGCGCAATACGCACCAGGCCGGTGGAAATAAGCCGTTCAACTTCAGGCCCAATACGGAACGTACCGCGCAAACTTCCGGGATGCCCCAACGGCTTCATCCGGTCTAATTACTTTCGCCTCAATGGCGGCGGAGATCATCTGGCTGACCGCCTTGAGCTTGGATTCGGGCAGATCGAATCTTTTACGCAGGGTCAGGTTTGTCATCCTCTGCTGGGAGACAAATTTCAGTACGCAGTGTTGATAGCAGGCTCGGGTGCGTTCGTCGCGGGCCATTTCAGCAAGGCGGTGCGCAGAATGATGCGTGAACATCCTGCCGTCGCGGGCGCTCTGGATGCCTGGTGGAGATCAACCAAAGCGGCGCAGTGGAGGCATTTTGAGGAGTGCCGGAAGACGTTTGCCACCGTCGATCAAGTAGGCCGCTGCTTGATTTTTAACGTTCTGGGCAACATTCACCGCCTGATCGCGGTAGTGAGTTGGCGGAACCAGCGGATCTACGTCAAGGCGTTGCTAACGCATCGTGAATACGAGAGGAACACATGGCACAAGTGGGCGTATTAGCGGCGTAGACGCCGGCGGCTCCACCGTGCGGTCTTCGTACTCGGTGCATAGATGAGCGAGCAGGGTTTGTAACTCGCGCTCTTCCAGATCGAGTTCACGTTCCTCCGCAAGAGCGTCGAGTGCCTCGAGACCATCCGCCAGCCGGTCGAATTCCTCGTCGCTTTGGATCATCCGTGGCCGGAGCTTCCCAAGTAACCGGCCGTATTTTTTCTCGTCTGCTGGAAGTCCTGGCATTTCTGATGGAACAGAATTCCTTGCGACCAGTGGATATGCTGGACGTGTTTGGATCGCGCGCCGTGGCCTCACAGGTCCTGAGCCGGAAGCGGGAGCTCAGCAAGGCACACGCGCGGCGGCTGGCCGATCGATTCCGCTTATCGGTTGAGGTGTTTATTTGGGCTTCACCACCACCGCCCCGCAAGCCTCCATCACCTTCGCTGCGATCAAACGGTGACCCTCGGCATTGGGATGCAAGCCATCGGGGATTAAACGGCGATGGTCGCGCCGCGCCAGCCAGTCGCCGAAAACGTCAACCAGGCACGCGCCAGTTAGTCGCGCCACACGGCGGGTTGCGTCGGCATACGGAGTAAGTCCGTCGTTGATATCGTTCTCCTGATAGAACGGCATGTTTTGGAATTTGTAGGCGCGCGTCATCGGGTTGGGAGTTAGTAACACCGGCTGGGCTTTGGCTTTCTTCACGCGCTCGACGATAGCCGTCAGATTCGTTTCGAACTCCGCCTCGGATACTCGTGCTTCATTGCGCGCCACCGGGCCGGGATCCACCCAAGCGGCGTCATTCAAGCCGGCCATGATCAGCACGACGCGCGGACGGCGCGGCGGCGGGGCCGCCATAAGTTTGCCCACGCGCGCCAGCATCTTCGTGGATGTATCGCCGGCCACTCCCGCATTCACCGCCGGCTCGCGCAACTGCTTGCCGAGGATCGCGATGAATGAAGGCGCGGCGGCGACAGGCCGGCGGCCTCGAACTGGTTTCGGCCCCATGGTCACGCTGTCGCCCAACGCGGCGATGGTCAGCAGGAATCCTAACGTCTCAATCATCCTGATTCGAGCATGTCACAATGTAGGGGAGAAACGCGATGCGACGACGATTGGCGCTGGTGTTCTGGCTGGTCCTGGCTGCCTTGCCCGTAGCCGCCGATCTCAAGCTGTATCTCAAGGAAGGCGGACACCACGTGGTCCGCGAATTTGAGGTCAAGACCGACCGCGTCCGTTTCTATTCCACCGAGCGCGGCGATTGGGAAGAGATTCCGCTCGATCTGATCGATCTTAAGAAGACCCAAGCCGAACAGAAACGGCGCGAAACCAGCGATGCCGCGCAAAAGAAGGCCGACACCGCCGAGCGCGACGCTGAGCGTGCGCAACGCCGCGAAGCCAACGCCATTCCCGATGAGCCCGGTGTCTACTGGATCGACAACGGGAACGTGATCGCGCTTAAAGCGTCCGACGTGAAGGTGGTGACCGACAAGCGGCGTTCGATTCTGAAAACTATTACGCCGGTGCCAATGGTCGCAGGCAAATCCACTCTTGAGATTGAAGGCCGGACATCGCAGCGTCCCATCGCGCGGCAACTTCCGGAACTCTATCTTCGCTTGGGGCAGCCGGAGCAGTTCGGGATCGTGCGTTGCTCGCCGGGCAAGGAAGGCTCGCGGATTGTGGAGCGCTGGAGTGTCATCCCGATTTCGAAGGAACTCATTCAGGAACGGGACAGCGTCGAAGTGTTCCGTTATCAGGTTGCCGAAGGGCTGTACAAGGTGTGGCCCCAAAAGCCCATGATGCCGGGCGAGTTCGCTTTCGTGCAGTTCACCGAAGGCAAAGGCCAAGTGCAGGTGTGGGACTTCACGATTCAAAGCGAGGTTCAGCGTTGACCGAATCGACGCCGCCCCTGCCGCTCGTAACGATAGTAACTCCCACTTACAACATGGCGCGTTTCCTGCCGGAGACGATCGAGAGTGTGCTGTCGCAGGATTACCCGCACATACAGTACATCGTGATGGATGCCGCGTCGAAGGACAACACTGTCGAGATTTTGAAGAGTTACGGCTCGCGGCTTGAGTGGGTTTCCGAGCGCGACGAGGGGCAGTCCGACGCAGTCAACAAAGGTTTCCTGAGGGCGAAAGGCGAGATCTTCACTTTCCTCAATGCCGACGATGTCTACTTTCCGGGCGCGGTGCGCGCCGCCGTGGAAGAGTTTGCCCGGCGGCCCGAGACAGGCGTCGTTTACGGCAACGCCTGGTATACACGCGAAGACGGCACGCCGACCACTCGCTATCCGGTTCAAGCGTTCGATTACGACTTACTCGGGCATTTGTGTTTTGTCTGCCAGCCTGCGTCGTTCCTGCGCAGCAAGGTGTGGGCGGAAGTCGGTGGACTCGACAAGTCGTTGCACCTCACGCTGGACTATGATCTCTGGCTGCGTGTCGCCAAGCGGTATCCGCTGACTTATATCGACCGGGACCTTGCCACGTGCCGGATGTATCTGGACAATAAATCGCTGGGGCGGCGGACCGAGCAGTTTCGCGAGATCTGCCAGATCACGCGACGGCACCGCGGTTATGTGCCGCTCAATTGGTTGTACGGCTACGCGGGTTACTTACTCGACGGCAAAGATAATTTCTACGAACCGTCGCTGCCCTCGGTCAAGAAATACCTGCTGACACTGGGCATGGGGCTTTGGTTCAACCCATTGCGCCCGCATCTGTTTCTAAAGGAATGCCTGGGCAGCGCCGGGCTGGGTATGCGGATGCTTCTGACCGGCAGGGATACTCGACCTTGATTCATTTGGCCGGCAAGATATAATACCGGTAAGTACTCTTCCATAATGACTCGCGCCCGGGCTCGATCGTCAGCGCAACAAAAGGCTCGATAGCCATCACCGAGCGAATCGACCAGAGCGATTGACTATGTAGCGGCCGGTCACCCTGAATGCTCATCCCGATTCCCAACTTACTATTCTCGATGCTGACTTGATTGTCTTCAGCGCGGGATCCGAACCCCTGCACCGGACAGGAGACCACGTCCTTGCCTTCCAGCGGTTTGAGATAGACAATCTGCTTCCCGCGAATTTCGGCGAGTTCCTTGTTCGGAGGCCGCGGCGATTCGATGGCGTAGGGAGTCGTAATCGTCAGCCCTGGCCCTGGCGGCTGGCCATCGAGGATGAGGAAATTGTGATTGTAAACCGTGGTGTCGATGTTGCGCTGGCCGGTGTTCTTCAGGCTGTGTTCCAGCACCATCTCGGGCTCTCCCAGAACCAGCCGGACGGTCTTCTTGTAGACATAGCTGTAGCCTGACGACATGTCCGTCAGTTGATGGAGGAACTCGATCCGGTCACGGAACTTCCGCACGGTCCATTTGCCGGGTTCAGCTATATCGTAGAGCCGGTACGCATCGTACTTCCCATTTTCAGGCTTGCGGAGCGCTCCCACGCCGATCTTCAAAAATGTTTCGCCGGGTTTCGCCGCATCCCATCCCAGCGGGCGAAACTCGTCAACCGGACCGGTGATTGCACTGCAAGGCCCGGCGACGATATCGTTGCCGTCGTAAACGAAGTCATGAACCTTTGGATCGGTTCGCTGAAACCACGGCCCGTAATATTCATGCCCCTTGTACTGCAAGCTGAAGAGCACGCCGGACCAGTCGAAACGCGTGCCGCGATAGTAACCTAATTTGGCATCGGGCAGATAAATCCTGGCGCGGATTTCGCCGTTACCAATCTCGGCAACCGGCGCGTCGTCGACTCCCGGCAAACTGGCGGCGAGCAAGGCGAGCGAGGCGAGCTTTCCATTCATGTCAGTCAACGATATCATTTCCTCCCAGTGTGTGAAAAACTATACCGATGCGAATCGCTCCTTTGCCGCTAGCCCTGACCGCCTGCTTCTTCGCCGCCGCCGCGCAGGCTCCACCCGTCAAGCCCACGGGGGGGGCTGAGCGTTTGACCACGCTGATTCGGAATTCTCCCCGGCTTCCGTTGCAAGCATCACCACTGGCCATTCAAACGACCGCGCCGGAATGGAACACCGACTATATTTCGTCTGTCGCGGCGGGACCCGATGGCTTGACCTATCTGATTCACCGAAACCTGCAGCAGGATCCCGTGGTTGTGATCGACGGCAAGGGGCACATCGTTCGCTCATGGGGAAAGGGCCTGTACACGAACCCGCACGCAATCCGGATCGACCCGGCGGGCAATGTATGGACGGTCGATTCCGGCAGTTCAGTGATAATGAAATTTTCGCGCGAGGGCAAGCTGCTGCTCCGGTTCGAAGTTGGCGAACTACCGGAAGGCGCACGCGGATTTCGAGGCACCTCCGATATCGCCTTCGGGCCGAATGGCCGAGTCTTTATCGCCGATGGCTACGGGAACGCGCGCATCCTCGAATACAATTCGCAAGGCAAGCGCGTCCATGCGTTTGGTTCGGCGGGAACTGGGCCCGGCCAATTCAACTTACCGCATGGACTGGCCATCCGCGACGGAATCATTTACGTCGCCGATCGTCAGAACGGCAGAATTCAACGCTTCGACCTGCAAGGCAAATACCTCGGAGAGTGGAACCATTTGGGCAAGACCTTTTCCATCTCCGTGGCGCGCGACGGCAATCTCTGGATCGGCACTCATCCGCGCAACGTGGTCAACGAAGCTCCGGGCTGGCTGGTGAATGTGGATCGCGCGTCGGGGAAAGTAATTGGCTACGTGGACTCGCCGGGACTGCATTCAGTGGACGCGCCGCGCGCGGGCGGGATTCTCTCCGACCCGGGACGCGGGAATTTGAATCGCGTCTTGTGGTTTCGTTAGAAGCCCTCAAGCAGATGCCCGAGCTTCTCTTTCTTGGTGGTGAGGTAGCGCGCAGCGGATTCGAATGATTCCGGCTGGCACGGCACGCGCTCCGTCACCTGGACTCCGGCGCGTTCCAGGGCCTGAATCTTTTCCGGATTATTCGAAAGCAGCCTGACAGCCGTGACGCCCAACAGGCGCAGCACGCCCGCCGGCAGTTCGTAGTTGCGCAGGTCGGCTTCGAAACCGAGTTGCTCATTCGCCTCTACGGTGTCGGCGCCATGATCCTGTAACTCGTAAGCGCGGATTTTGTTGACCAGCCCAATGCCCCGCCCCTCTTTGTTCTCGTAGATCACCATACCACGCTCGTCTGCGGCAATCATGGCCAACGCCAGTTCGAGTTGGGCTCGGCAATCGCAGCGCAGGCTATGGAACACGTCGCCTGTGATGCACTGGGAATGGATCCGCACCAGCGGCGGAGGCGCGACGGTGACATCGCCCATAACAATGGCGATGGCCTCTTCGTCCCCGGCGCGGAATCCTGAGATCCGAAACTGGCCGAAGCGGGTAGGAAAATCGGCTTCCGCTACTTTGACGACGTTAGAGTGGGGGGAAGGCAAGGGTGACTTTTCATTGTAGCGTTGCCGGGCGGCGCGGGCGTGATTTCCAGAAACGACCGTCAACGGTACTTTTCAAACGACTAGGACTTGTTTGCTACGAGTTTACACCTTGGCTGGCTACAGATCGCGTTCCGCGTCTTATAATCAAACGAAAGTCCGAGTTAGGGAAAGTGAGAACTAGATAGATATGATCCGTTTCTTTCATGTAACATTGCTCTTGGCCGCCGCGAGTCTTTGCGCGCCTCTCAACGCTGCGATCGTCCGCTATGATGTGACTCTCGACGGGAACCTTCAACAGTTTCCAGTCAATGGGAGCGCCGGTACAGGCCTTGCACACTTGACGCTGGATACGGTGGCGTCGACTTTGCTGGTCGATCTTTCGTACTCCGGGCTCGGGTCGAACGCGACCAACGCCCACGTTCATTGCTGCGCCGCTCCGGGCGCGAACGGGCCGGTGATCGTTCCCTTCATTCCGGCGGGCTTCGTACTCGGGGCGACATCGGGCACGTTCTTGGCAAGCTTTACGCTGACGGCGACCAATCTGGCGAACATTCAGTCCGGCCTGTCCTACATCAATGTCCACACGACAGGCTTTCCGGGTGGAGAAATTCGCGGCAATATCACCTCTGCCACGATCGTGCCGGAACCGGCGACGGTTGGTTTGATGGGCGCGGCGTTGGGTGGCTTGGCGCTGCTTCGCCGCAAGCGCAAGGCGTAACCGCCGAAACAATCACGCGCGGACCTAAGGGAGCGGCATCTCACGTGGTGAGCGGGCGCTCCCGCCTGCGCGGATGGCTGTTTTTCTGAACTGACTTACCGTTCGTATTTGCACAACCCTTGGGATTAGGTCAGAGGCATCGGTCGAATCCGCGTGCTGTGGCATACCGATAGATAAGACACATCCCGAGGATTTCCCAATCCAGTGAGGCCTTCATCGATTTCCCTGACATGAATCGCGTCCCAGCCTCGGCTCGAAGCATCGCCGCCGCTCTGGCGGCAAGACCTTGATCGAGAACGACCCGTTTCATGCAGCGTCAAGATGAAGATTTATCATACCGGCGAGGGCAGAGGCGGCAAACGCAACGGCTTGGTGAAGATCCTCTTCTTCGAGATCGGGATAGTCCTCAAACAGTTCCCGGCGATCCACGTAAGTGGCGAGGATTTCCAGGACTTGCCGAACTGTAATGCGCATGCCGCGGATACAAGGGTGGCCGCCCATTTTGCCAGGCTCGATGGTGATGCGGTCAAATGGCTTGCGGAGACCCATACGTATTATCGCTTTACCAGACGTTCGACGACAACGGCGGCTGTAGGTCTTACCGCCTCCGAGCGAGGTCGTAACGCAATCACGGATCAATTGCCGAACCAACATAACACGCAGAATTCAGATTACAGGTCCTGAGACGAAAAGGGCCAGGAAAGCGGCGGAGTCGAACTTCGCTGCCTACTTTAATCCAGCCATTCAATCCCTGCACTAACAAGCATGCCGCCTAATTCGTTGGCTGCGTCGCGCTCCACCGCGTTCAAGATCTGTTCCGCCAGCAAGCGAGAGCTTGAGACAGTTACAGCCGCAATGAGCGCGGACTGCCAGACATCCTGGTAGCCGATCTCCGCGATCGAGATATTGTGCTTGTGGCGCAGGCGTTCCTTGACGCTTTTCACCACCTGCCGTTTGTCTTTGAGCGAGTGTGCATGTTCGATGCACACTTCCATGGTCAGTACGCCGACGGTGGGCATGATAAATAAGAAACCGCTTCCTTGCGGTCGCGGCTCGGTTTGATTTACGGGCTGGTGGCGGGTTACGCCACCACCTGTGCGATCTTCTCAAGCGTGAAGGCCTCCAGAATATCGCCCGCCTTGACGTCGCTGAAGTTCACCAGCGAAATACCGCATTCCATGCCGCTCTTGACTTCGCTCACGTCGTCCTTGAAACGACGCAGGCCTTCGATCTTGCCGGTATGAACGACGACATTGTCGCGGAGCACCCGCACGCTGGAACCGCGCGTGACAGTGCCATCCTGCACCGAGCAGCCAGCCACTGTGCCGACCTTGGTGATCTTGAAGACGTCGCGCACTTCGGCGCGTCCCTTGTAGGTTTCCTTGATAACCGGATCGAGCAAGCCGGACATGGCCTGCTTGATTTCGGTGGTGATCTCGTAAATGATCGTGTGCAGGCGGATATCGACGCTTTCGTGATCGGCAACCTGCGAAGCGTTGCGCTCGGGCCGGACGTTGAAGCCAATGACGATCGCGTCGGAGGCCGAAGCCAGCAACACGTCGGTCTCGGTGATGGCGCCGACGCCTGAGTGAATGACCTTGATGCGGACCTTGTCGGTGGAAAGTTTCTGCAGCGTTTCGCTGAGCACTTCGGCCGAGCCGCCCACGTCCGCCTTGATGATGATGTTGAGTTCCTTGAGCTCGCCTTCCTTGAGTTGGCGATGCAGGCTCTCCAGAGTAAGCCGCTTGGACTTGGCCATGGCCACTTCGCGAGCCTTTTGCTCGCGGAAGACCACGATCTGCTTGGCCTTACCGGTATCGGTCACCACTTGCAGCGTATCGCCTACGTCGGGCAACGAATCAAAGCCAAGCACCTCGACCGGGGTCGCGGGCTCAGCCTCGCGCACCGATTCGCCAAGATCGTTCACCAGCGCGCGCACCTTACTAAAGACGGTGCCGCAAATGAACGGGTCGCCCACTTTGAGCCGGCCGTTGCGCACCAGTACAGTCGCCACCGGACCGCGTCCGCGATCGAGTTTGGCTTCGAGCACGGTGCCCACGCCGGGCCGCGTCGGGTTGGCCTTGAGATCAAGGACATCCGCTACGACGAGGATGTTTTCGAGCAGCAGGTCCACATTGAATTTCGTCTTGGCCGAAACCGGCACCATCGGGACTTCGCCACCCCAATCTTCGGCCAGCAAGCCGCGATCGGAGAGCTGTTGTTTGATCCGGTCCGGCGTAGCGTCGGGACGATCGATCTTATTGATGGCCACGACAATCGGCACCTTGGCGGCCTTGGCGTGATCGATCGCTTCCAATGTTTGCGGCATAACGCCGTCGTCGGCAGCCACGACCAGCACAACGATGTCGGTGACTTTCGAGCCGCGCGCACGCATGCGGGTGAACGCTTCGTGGCCCGGGGTATCGATGAAGACGACCTTGCGGCCGTTGCGCATAACCTGATACGCGCCGATGTGCTGCGTGATGCCGCCGGCTTCGCGTCCGGCCACATCGGCCAAACGAATGGCGTCCAGCAGCGAGGTCTTGCCGTGATCGACGTGACCCATGACGGTGACCACCGGGGCGCGTGGAACATTCTCGCCCGTATCTTCGGCGAGTTCCACTTCCCAAGTGGCTTCTTCCTCGAAGCTCATGTGGCTGGAGGTGGCGCCGAACATGGTGGCCAAATCCTCGGCCAGCTTGAGATCGAGAGTCTGGTTGATGGTCGCGAAAATCTTCTTGTCGACCAGACGGCGTATGACAAGGCTCGCCTTGATCCCGAGCTTTTCGCTCAGTTCCTTGACAGTAATGCCTTCGCCGATCGTGATTTCCTTGTTGACGGCAATCACCGGCTCTTCGCGGCGATGACCACCCATGGGGCGCAGCCGCCCCTCTTCATCCTGACGATCGACTCCACGCCTGTTGGCGCCCGGCTTGACGGCTAAGCGGCGCGTATCGGTGGTTGGAACTTGATCCGGCGCGGGCGGCAGCGGACTGGTCGGATGCATGCCACGCCCACGCGGCATACGGAGTCCAGGCGGCGGTCCAGGTAACCCGGTTCCACCAGGTCCACCGGGCATTCCGGGGCCACGGAGCACTGGCATTCCGGGGCGGACCGGTCCACGATAAATCGGTTGCCCCGGGGCCGGGGCGCCCGTGGGCTGATAGGTGCGAAGCTGAGGCATTTGCGGCGCACCGGGGCGCGGAGGCGGCGGCTGGCCTGGTAACGCTCTCACTTGTTGCTGCTGTTGCAGGCGCGCCACCATTTCAGGGCGCGGGGGAACTATCGGACGCGCCGGTAAATTGCCGCCGCCTTGGTGCGAAGGAGGCATCGGCGGACGCGGAGGCGCAGGCGCCCCGGGCGTCGCCATCGGACGCGGCTGCGGTATGGGTGGCCGGGTCGGGGTCATCGGTGGCCTCGGAGGCATACCGGGTGCTGACGAAGGAATCGGCTGCCTGGGGCCGGACAAAATCTGACCGGGCCGCGGCGGACCGGGAACAGCTGGAGCAGGCGGCGGTGCAGGGGCTCCCGGCACGGATGGTGGACGCGGCGGCGGCGGGGCCACCACTCGAGGCAATGCTGGGACCGATGGAGCAGCCGGAGCGACCGATGGCGCGGACGCTCGCGGCGGCGGCGGCGGCGGCGGTGAAGCCGGGCGCGAAACCGGAACCGGAATAGCGGGCACGCTCGGCCGGGCGCCTAACGGCGGGCGAAGCGGCGGTGCGATCGGCCCTCTCGGGCGATCCTCAGACATCGCGTGGGTCACGGGCGCAGTAAAGGGCGCAGGCGCCGGCGGGGGTGGTGCAGCAACTACGGCGGGCGGCGCGGGCCGTGGCGTTGGGGGCGGCGCGGGGACCGGACGTGGAGTTTCAATCGCCGGGGCAGCTACGACAACGGGCACAGGCACAACCGGCGGCGGGGCCGGCGGCGGCGCTGGCGCTTCCACCGGAGGCGCAACTTGGACAGGTGGAGGAGCGCTTTCTGGCGCTCGACTCACTACAACTGCGGGGGGCGCGGCGGGCTCCGGCGGATGGCTGTCGTGCCCATGGTCCGGGAGATGTTCGTGTTCGTGCTCTTCCTCGCCGCCGCCAGTGGATTCCACCGGATCGAAGCCGAAATGTTTCCGAATGGTGTTGGCCAAATCGTCGTCGAGCGAACTCGAATGCGTCTTCTTGTCGTCAACGCCGATCTCGGGCAGAAGGTCGATGATCTTGCCGGGCTTGACCTCCAGCTCTCGCGCGAGCTCGTTAATTCGAATCTTGCTCATAGATACTTAAGGGGCGCGCTACTGCCCTTCGACTCCTGTTCCCGGTTCAATTATCGTAGCAGATGATTCAACATTCTCAGGCACTTCCGGGGATTCGGTATTCTCCTCGGGTGCGACCGATTCTTGCGGCGTTGCCGCCACGCCATCGAATTGCGAGTAATAGTCCGTCACGGCTTGTTGAATTCTACCCGCGTCGGAATTCGGTATCTGCTCGGAGATCTCTTCGGGCGTCATGGCGGCGATCCGCTCGACGGTGCCTGCGCCCGCCTCGACCAGTCCATTCACTTCTTCGTCGTTCAATCCAAAGTCCAACAAGACAGCCACCGGCGCACCCGGCGGAGCCGAAAGCGCGGCCATGGCCGTTTCCACTTCCTGGCGCTTTTCCTCTTCGCTCTTGATGTCGATGCGCCAGCCGAGAAGCTTCGCCGCCAGACGAACATTCTGGCCTTTTTTGCCGATGGCGAGCGACAACTGGGAGTCGTCGACAATCACTTCCATATGCTTTTCCTGCGAGCTAACGATGGCCACGCGGGAAATTTTGGCGGGGCTCAGCGCGTGAGTCGCAAAGATCACCGGATCTTCGGAAAACTCAATGATATCGATCTTTTCGCCGCGTAGTTCCCGGATGATCGACTGGACACGCATGCCCTTCATCCCGACGCAGGCGCCGACGCTGTCGACATCGCGATCACGGCTCCACACCGCGATTTTGGTGCGTTCCCCGGCTTCACGCGCGCAACCTTTGATCACCACGGTATTGTCGTAAATTTCCGGCACTTCCTGCTCGAACAGGCGCATGACCAACTCCGGCGCGGCCCGCGAAACCACCACCCCCGCATTTTTGCCGGACTTGTCCACGGTCCGGATTACGCACCGGATCCGCTCGCCCACCGAGAAGCCTTCCAGCTTGGACTGCTCCTTCTTGCCGAGGCGTGCTTCGGTTTTGCCGAGGTCGACCACCAATTCGCCGGCTTCAATGCGTTTAATGGAGCAGTTGACCAGCTCGCCCACACGTCCGGTGAATTCGGAAAAAATCGTCTCGCGCTCAGCTTCGCGAATTTTCTGCAGGATCACCTGCTTGGCGGTTTGCGCCGAGATACGCCCGAGCGCGTCGGCCTTTTTAGGGATGCGCAACTCCGTACCCGCTTCGGCCCCGCCCTTCTGAAGCTTGCGGGCCTGTTCCGGCGTAACTTCGTTAAGAGGGTCAGTCACTTCGGTCACGACGTTCTTGACGAGATAGAGCTCGATATCGCCCTTCTGGTTGAAGTCGATCACCATGTTTTCGTTGGTCTTGAAGTGCTTGCGAGCAGCCACCAGTATGGCGTCCTTCACCGCGTCGAAGATGATCTGCGGATCGATCCCCTTCTCTTTCGCGAGCATTTCAATAGACTGATAGATCGACACCGCCGGTTGCCTCGACTTCCTCTTAGATGTTCTTTTCGATTACCACTCGAACTTCAGGCTGGCCCGCTCCACTCGATCGAGTGGAATTACGGCGGGTTCGCCTTTGGCCGGCTGGAGCGTGATGACGCCCTCTTTGAATCCGGCCAACGTGCCTTCCCAAAGTTTCCCTTTGCCTAATTCGGCAAGGGGCTCTCTGAGCACGATTTTCACTTTTTTACCGGCAAACCGTTCGAAGTCCGCCGGCTTGGAGAGCTTGCGCTCGACCCCGGGCGAACTGACTTCGAGCGTGTAAGACACGTCACCCGGCACCAAGTCCTCTGCGTCAATCACCGTGCTGACGTAGTGCGAAACCATTTCGCAGTCGCCGTGTGTGACGCCTTCGGGCTTATCTATATAGATACGGAGCAACCTGTTCTTGCCACCCCCGAGCCAATGTACTTCGACGGCTTCGATGCCGTCAGCGCGCCCCGCCCGATCCACGATTTCGTGAACCTTCTCGATCCAGGCGGCGGGCGTCATTTCTTTCAGACTCGGTTCCACTTCTTGGGCGAAAATCGCACCGGGCAACAAAAAAGTGGGCTTTCGCCCACTTCCTTATTCGGCACTGGATTGAGTATAGCAGACAGGCGTGCCCCCAAAGGTTCCCGGTTGCCGTTCTTTTCGAGCCATTCTAGAGGATCGCCGCGAAGACTGAATTTACGGCCATGGGCAATCGACAGCCATCAACGGCGATTAGCCATCGCTTTCCGGAAATCCCTAGTGGGCCTCAATTTTTAAGCACAGACCAGGTAAGGTTAAAGTAGCGCTGGGGGCGGATGCTTACCGTGTCTTGCGCTTAAGCCGCCGAAAGACTTTTCGTCCCAATGGAGGAGTAGCCAAACGAAGTCCGACAGTGCCCCACACGGGCAGGCGCGGCTGCCCGCTAACCCCCGATCCGACGGTCGCGTCGATTTGGATGTAGTCGCTTATGAAGTGCCGGAATCCGGCTTGAAAGGCTACGCCGGAGCTTGCCGCATAGGGATCGCCAGAGAAGACTTCGCTAACGATGTGGAAGCCTCCGCGTACGCGAACCTGCGACCCCACGCCCCAAGTCGCTTTCCGTCCACTGTGCGAATTCACGAATCCAACGTTTCCATGAAGCAAGACTTGGTCATCCTCCATAAGAGACTCAGTAATCGCCGCATACATAAACGAGTCCCAACCCTCAAGTTTAAAGCCGCCGCTACCTGCCGGTGCGAATGCGCCGGCGGAAACGGCAATTCCCGGCCAGGAATTAGACTCCGGCTTGCGGGCGAGAAACTTGGCTTGCAGCAGCGGTCCGGCTATAGAGTATCGGTTGCCGTTGTGGAACGTGAAGCCATGGACGGCCCCGACCGTCAGTTCTAGCGGCTGGATTGGCCCGAAAGATGCCAATGCCCAGTGCTGTAGTGCGTTTCTGTCGCTTCGGGTCCAGGTTTCCAATTGGGCTTGCCGGCGGCCAACCACTCGCGCATCGTCGGTGATGAACGGACGTACCCCCAGGGCAGGCGAAACAAAAACAATGAGGCACAAAAGTAAAAGGACTGGGGACATCCATCCTAGGATAATCCGATCAGCCTCCGTGATTTCGACGACTTCACTTTCAGTTCTCTTTTTGCCCGACCGGGCGCCTTCGCCCGGTCACCTCACGTTGCCGCCCGAGAAACCCGCCGCCTTCATCCAACGCTGCGCGGAATCAGAAGGAACTGACCCGATACTAAAGTTTCCGGTTGACGTTCTTTTCAAGGCACTCCAGGAGAGCCGCAAAGGCGGGATTCATGGCGCCATCGGAAGCCTTGAGCACGGTGGTTTCGCCATCTTGCTCCAGAGTGATCGTGTATCCGATCGCATCGCGGAGGCTCGACGCCGCTTTCGGGGGGCGGCTCTTGCTGGCGGCAGCCTTGACGAGCCGCTCTATTTCCGACGCCGCCTCCGTTGAGAGCGCGCCAGTATCCAAGACCTTGGCCGGCCGGCGAATTCCCGCGGCGAGGCCGCCGTGCGGCGCTAGGGTGATTTTCAATGACTTACTCCCGGCGGACGCTTGTGCGGTCCACATCCTGAATTTTAGCGCCTTGGCCAATGGCCGGCGCGTACTCTACTTGCGCGCCTTGAGAGCCGCGACATCCTTAGTCAGGATTTTCATCTGACCCGACAGCGCTTCGATTTGCTTGGTGAGTTCGGCCAAGGAATCGTTTTCTGGCGCAGGCCGGCTCTTGCCTTTGTCTTTGTCCTGGTCGGAACGAGAGACAGTCACACCGGTGATCCGCAACCCCACTTCGCGCCACGCCGCGGCGACGGCTTTCTGTTCGGAACTCCCGGAGCCGTAGAGTTGACCGGCTTTGCCGTGAGTCGTGTCGGCGAACTCCTGAAATTGCGTAGTCGCCGTAGAGGCTTTTAGAGATTCGTACCAGATATGGCCGGGCGCCTCCCAGGCATTGCCGCCGATATTTGTTGCCGCGAGATAGAAGGCTTTATTCGGGATACCGGAGTTGATGTGCACTCCACCCCAGTCACCCTCTTCAGTGTCTTCGAGATTCTCGTAGTGGTCCAAATGATCCGGCTGGGGGTCTTTGCCCAGCGTCTGATTGTCGTAGGCGGTCCCGGGAGCTTTCATCGACCGGAGGGCATCGGCCCCGATGGCGGGCGTGAACAAATCGGCGCCGATCAACCAATCCGCTTCGCTCGCGTCCTGATTGAGCGACCACTGCTTCACCAGCGAGCCAAACACGTCGGACATGGATTCGTTGAGGGCGCCGGGCTGGACATGGTATTCAAGATTGGCCGTGTGCTCGGTGACGCCGTGCGCCAACTCGTGCCCAATCACGTCGAGCGATTTCGTGAAGTCGTCGAAGATCACGCCGTCGCCGTCGCCAAACACCATTTGCTGCCCATCCCAGAAAGCGTTCTGGTATCGGCTGCCGTAGTGAACGAAGCCGTTCAAGCGCATCCCACGGCCGTCAATTGAATCGCGTTCGAACGCTTGTTTGTAGAAGTCGCGCGTTTTGCCCAGTCCGTCGAAGGCGCGATTGACGGAGGAATCGCCTGCCGCGCCGCCATTCTCGGTTCTTGCCACGCGGGCACGGGCCAGGTTCCGGCTTCGGCGGCAATCGTAAACGGTGCGGCGGCCCGCGCCGGGCGAAGCCGCAGAAAAGGACAAGGCGCGCACCGATCGTTCACCGCGCAGCAGCGTCGTTGCCAGTAATGAATTGAGGGCGGCGTCGCGGACCGCCTTGTCTGTGCTGTCCATCAACTTCTGCAGGAGATGGGGCGGGATGATGCAGCTCACCGACAAACGATGGGCGGGCATTATGGTCTTGGCTGAGTTGGAGCCTTGGCTCCTTCGAATGATGTCGCTCATGGGACAGGTCTCCTTATTAATTCACTCAGGCTCCGATGGCCGCCAGCGTGGCAGGGGCGGCCAATTCGCCGGGCAGGATTCGAACCGCATGCATGCCCGTCTGTTGGGCGGCGAGCGTCTCGATCAGGTTCTCAGAGCAATACAGGCAATCGGCTGCGCTTAACCCCGACTTCGATATCGCTTTCCGGAAAATTCCAAGCTTGGGCTTTTCGACACCCACTTCACTGGACAGCAGGATCAGCGCCGGGGTAAATTGCGCCCAAGGAAAATCAGGCGGCAATAACGCCGCTAGTTGCACACGCGTCAGGCCACGTGTATTTGAAAGCAGCCCTACTTGTATGCCCTTCGCCACCAGCGAAGCGAGCGCTTGCTTTGCGCCCGGTTCCCATTGTTTAGTGTCGGCAGTACGCACGAGCGTATCGCCGAGATCGAAAAATATTGCGTGATGCATTCAGCCACCCATTCTACTTAGCGGAAACGGTGGCTCTGGCGGGACAACAACGGCCCGTGAGAATTAGAGGATTCTCAGTCCGGTGGCGGCGCCGACTGAAGCACCGTGAAGGTGCGGTGGCCGATGCGGATCGCGGCGGATCGCGAGAGGCCGGAGTTCGCGCTTACTGAAAAGCGATAGATGCCAGTTCCAGTGCCGCCAGACGGCGGAATGACCGCGAGCCAACTGGTCGAACTCACCGGTGCGGACGCGTCCTCAGGGCAGTTTGAACTGACGGTGAAGGATCCATTTCCGCCTGGCGATTCGAAGGCGGCAGCCGCCGGGGCGACGGTCATATAACAATCACGGGCGCCGAAGTAGCCGTTGACATCCAGCACGAGGTGGGTTTGATTCGTTACGAAGCCCGCGATCTCACCGTCACCCCCGGCTGGCAGAATTGCAGCGTTCGACGTGATCGCTCCATCAGTCGCATTGAGCGTAGATACCAAGGGTTGCGCCGAACCAAACGGCCACAGGGCGAGATACCCGAGGCTGACGGTTGGGACCACCGTCGCGTTCAACGAAAAGGTTCCAGCCGTGCGCGGCAACCCGCAATTGGCCAGCGCTGGACGGTAACTTCTCATCGCATTCGGCGCCAGAACCGGGCCGCCGAATTCGCCTGCGGACTCGCGTGTGTCGAGGATGCGGCAGGGGGAAACTGGATTAAAATTCTGTGCGCCGGCCGCTCCGGCGGCTGCAAAGTAACCGTTGATGTCCAGCACCAAATGGCTGGCGTCCGACATGTAGGCGTCGATTGAGCCGCCCGCTCCGGCGGGTACGATGGCTGCGTTGGCCACTACAGTTCCGGTCGGCGCGTTCAGGGTCGAAACCAGCGGTTGC
Source organism: Acidobacteriota bacterium (assembly GCA_043755595.1). GTDB lineage: Bacteria > Acidobacteriota > Terriglobia > Bryobacterales > Bryobacteraceae > VFZP01. The sequence goes on from JAYUSQ010000257.1 coordinate 23,672, forward strand.
GGTTGTCCTTTGGGCCAGAGAGTGAGGTATCCGAGAGTGGGTTGCGGAACCACCGTCGCGTTAAGTGAGTAGGCTTGCGCGTTGGCGGGCACTCCGCAATTGGAGGAGAAGACCGGAATCGAGCGGCTGGCGCCGCCGCCAATCACCGGTCCGCCGAGCGAGCCATTGGGATTACGAGTGTCCGAGATCCGGCAGGGAGAAAGCGGATAAAAAGCCAACGCATTCGGTTTCGACTCCGGGTCTGCGAAGTAGCCGTTGATGTCGAGTACAAGGTCGGTATCGCTGGTCGCAAACGCGGCGATCGTGCTGGCGCCTGATCCGATAGGGACGATGGCCGCATTCGCTTTGACCCGTCCGTCGGGCGAGTTCAAGGTCGAGACAAGCGGGCGCGATGCGGCTCCGGGCCAGATGGTGAGGTAACCAAGCGGCGCGCGGGGCACTACCGTCACGTTCAGCGAATAGGCCAACGCGTTCGCAGGGATCCCGCAGCCGCTTTGCTGGGCGAGGTCAAACCGGCGTGTGACCCCGGCCGACAGATGAGGCTTACCGAATTGCCCGTTGTCCAGGCGCGTGTCCACCACCCGGCATGGCGCCAAGGGCACGAAACGCAGACCCAAGAGCCCTTCAGCCGTGAACGAGTAGACCGGTGAAGAGGCACTGACCGAGCCTCGACGCGCAATCAGCCGCCAGTAAGTGGTGCTGAGGGGAAACACAAGCGGAGTTCCTTCTACGCTAATGCTGCGGGCCGCTGCAGCAGGCCCAGATACGACAGGCGACATGGAGAAGCTCCGGGCGGTTCCCGGCAGCGAAGCGAGGAACGGCGGGTCCGGCGTGTTTCCTATGTAGATATCGAACGAATCGGCCGGAGAGGCTTGGATCCAGCGAAACTCGCCATATACCGGAATGCCAGTGGCGCCATCGGCTGGGTAAGGCGTGGAGGGCGGCGTGAGGGGCCCGATGGCGACGGTTTGCGCGACCGCTCCGCAAACCACAAACAACGCGATCACGGAGTATTTCATAATTGGTTCGCTTGGCGGTTTATTCGAATAACTTCGCGACGGCCATCCGGAATTGCGGGATCGGCTCTTCGCCCGAAAGCGTGTCGCCGAATTCATAGTGACGGGTAGGCGCGTGTAACTGATGGATATCGATGCGGCGGGGTTCCGGCCAAACGACCCAGACGGCGCGGGCTCCGTTTTCGAGATAGAGGCGCACGCGATTGTCAAGGTCTTGCGCGGTATCCCACCTGGAGACGATCTCAATGGCAAGATCCGGGGGGCCCTGTAGCTTCTTCCCAGGCTCTATCAAGCGCGGAAACAGACAGACCGCCACATCGGGATGGCGCAACTGGTTCGGCGCAACCTCAAAAGCCTGCTCGTTGGCGGCGATGATCGGATCGTCAAGTTGCCGATTGAGCGTGCGGACAAAAATCCCTTTGATCCAATCATGCACGGAATCGTTATTGGGCATTTCGATGATGGCTCCGTCGTCGTACTCCAGCCGCTCACCGGCGGCCGTGCGGGCATCATACTCGGATCTAGAAACCAGGACAGCGGTTGACGCCATACGCTCTCATCTTAGCCAAATCAAAGCTCAAGCGCATTCAGATAAGTCATGTCGCGCAGCCGGAAGCGTTCGCCGAACTCGAACAATTCCGCCCCGCCCAACACTTCGATTTCCTTCTCGTCCAGGGTCAGCGGCTCCTCGCGCGGGAAGTAGATTGTCGAAGTCAGCACGTCACCGGTCAACTCCGTATTGGCCCGCTCGGCGCGAATCAGGCGGCCGGCCTTCGTGCGAATGGCGGCCGTCTTGGTCAGGCGCGCCGAGACGGCTTCGGTCCCCGCATGAGCGGCCATCGTGGGCAAACCGAAAATCTCGAAGGCATACGCGGCCCCCTCGCGAGCCTCCACCGTGGAAGCGGCGTTCGCCGCGTCCGCCTTTTGTTGGCGCGCGCGGTACAGCGCTTTGGCCTGCCGGACAGGCAGCGCACTGGCCCAGCGAAATATCAGATCCGCCGACTCAGGCAGCTTGTTGTTCGTCTTGCCTGAACCGATGCCGCCGACTGGACTGCCGCCCTGTTGAATCGTGGAAGAGGCAGCCACGCCAGGTTGGGTGCCGGGCACATCCTTGTAGGTAATCTTACTAGCGGCCTCTCGCTTCCCATACCACAGGATTTTGACCTTGCGCAGGTTCGCCCAAGGGGAATCGACCAACAGCCGCAGTACGGTATCGTCACTCCAGTCCGGGAAAGCGCTATTTTTCCAATCGGCGGCGCGGAGCAACGGCGAAGCCGCCAAGCCGCCCAGCAGAGCGCGGCGCGTACACAGAGTCGACGTCATCACTACGATTTAGATGCGCGCAGAGGCCGCACGGGGTACAGCCGCCGCTATCCCCGCTGCGCGATATCGACGTAATCGCGGCGCGCGGGCCCAAGGAAAATCTGGCGCGGCCGTCCGATCTTTTGATCGGCATCGCACAACATCTCTTCCCACTGCGCCAGCCAACCGATGGCCCGGCCCACGGCAAACAGCACCGTGAACATCTCCGGCGGAAATCCGATCGCCTGGTAGATGATGCCCGAATAGAAATCGACATTCGGGTACAACTTGCGCTTGATGAAATAGGGGTCTTCGAGCGCAATCTGTTCCAGCATGACAGCCATGTCGATTTTCGGATTGCGGCCCGTGACGGCAAACACCTGGTCTGCCGCCTTCTTAATAATCTTGGCGCGCGGGTCGTAATTTTTATAGACGCGGTGGCCAAAGCCCATCAACCGGCCTTCACCAGCCTTGACCTTATCGATGAAACCGGGGATGTGATCGACCGAGCCGATCTCGTCCAGCATTTTGAGCACGGCCTCATTGGCGCCGCCATGCAGCGGGCCATAAAGCGCAGCGGCGGCGGCGGCCATTGATGCGTAAGGGTCGGCGTGTGAGCTTCCCACCAGACGCATCGCCGACGTTGAACAATTCTGTTCGTGATCGGCGTGGAGGATGAAGAGAATATCGAGCGCCTCTTCGAGCACCGGATCGGGCGTGTAGGGACCGTTATCCTTGCCGAACAACATACGCAAAAAATTGCCGGCGTAGCTCAGCTTCGGATCCGGGTCGATGAGAGGCAGCCCCTGCCGATGTCGGTGAATGTAGGCGCTGACGGCGGGCACCTGCCAGAGCAATCGCATCGCGCTGGACAAGCGGCTGGGCGCGTCGCCGATCTTCTTGCCGTCGGGATAAGCGGCCGACATCGCGCCAAGAGCGGATACCAACATGCCCATCGGATGCGCGTCACGATCAAAGGCTGAAATGACGCGCTTGACGCTATCGGGCACCGCTGGCTGCGAGCCAAATTTTTGCGTCCAGTCCGCGAGCTGCGTGGCGTGGGGCAATTCACCGTACCAGATCATATACGCGGTTTCAAGGAACGAAGCTTTCTCAGCTAGTTGATCGATCGGGTAACCGCGGTATTCAAGGATTCCCTTGTCGCCATCAATGAACGTGATGCGACTCTTGCAGGACGCCGTGTTCATGTAGGACGGATCGTACGGCATCAATCCGAAATCGGACGGATCCGTCTTCATCTGCCGCAAGTCCGTGGCCTTGATCGTTTCGTCAGTAATGGGAAGCTCATAGGTCTTCCCGGTCCGGTTGTCGGTTATTGTGAGCGTATCGCTCGGCATTCCTGGCTCCTGCTGGGTTGGCGGGCGACTCGGCCCCGAACACTCATCTTATCTCTTATCGATCCCCCGAGGAAATTCGATACAGATGCGTGGAACTACGAAGGATCAGCGATTTGCCCGACACGGCGAGCGATGCAAACGTTTGGCCCTCGACCGCGTTGGTGGCGAGTTTGCGGAATTCGCGGCCGGGCTCAATCACGGTGGTAACGCCGTCCTCGCTGGGCCAGTAGACATGGCCGCCGGCCAACAGCGGCGAAGCGGAGAAACTGGAGCCCAGCCGTTCCTGATAGTTGAGCTTGCCGGTGCGGGCGTCGAGGTTGGAAAGAATCCCATTGTCGGAGACCATCATGATCTCGTTGCCGGCGACGATGGGTGAAGGCGTGAGCGGAACACCGCGGTCGGCGCGCCAGGCGATATGCGTTTCGGTGACGTTGCCCGCGCCATCGGGCCGCACGGCCAGCAGTTGCGGCTTGTAGAAACCAGTGCAGAGATAAACGAACCCATGCGCGAAGACCGGGCGCGGCACGTTCGAAAACCCATCGCCGTATTCGACGCGCCAGAACTCGGCGCCGGTGGCAGGATCGTAGGAGATGGTGCGATGCGCACTGGGAGAGATGAGTTGGGTCTTGCCGGCCGCCTCAATAATGAGTGGAGTCGAAAACGCCATGTTGCCGGCGGGCCGATCTTTCCGCCAGCGGACTTTGCCTGTGGTTTTTTCAAGCGCGACGACGTATTGCGTGTCGACGCCATCACACGCCACGATCAGCAAGTCGCGCCAGACGACCGGCGACCCGCCACCGCCATGCACGTGCTCATAGGTGGGCAGCGTGACCTTCCAAGCGATTTCGCCGGTTTCGGCGCGTACCGCCGCCGTGCCGAGGACACCGAAATGAACGAACACGAAGCCGCTCGCCTTATCCAGAATTGGCGTCGGTGAGGCGAAGCTATTCTTCGCGTGTTGTTTACCGGCGTTATCCAGTTCAAAGATGGCGATATCGCGAATTTGCTTACCCGTGGACTCGTCGAAAGCCAGCAGCCGTAGCGAGCGAGCCGACGGCTTACCCTCTACATCAGCCGCCGTGGTGAGCCAGATTTTGCCCGCCGCAATCACAGGCGACGACCAGCCGCGTCCGGCCACTGGCGTTTTCCAGGCGATGTTCTTTTTCTCACTCCATTCCGACGGCAGTCCGGTGGCCGCCGAAATACCCTGGCCGCCGGGGCCACGGAATTCGGGCCAATCTTGCGCGAAGACCGCCGCAGCGGCCGAAACCAGCGAGATAACAAAACGGCGCATTGATAGAAGTTTAGCAGCGGGCGTCCGGGGACCGGTTTGAGCCAGCCAGCCGTGCTACCCCTGGTTAGGGCGCCGCGGATCGACTATCATCAATAGTCAACCGGATAGCCCAAACCCGGTTCTTATAGGAGGCGCGACAGTCAGATGGAATCCCTTTTTAACTTCATCACCAGCCTATTCTGGCTGGCTTTTTACGTAGCGGTCATACTCGGGGGTGTGGCCTTGTGGGGCTACAACAAGCTGCGGCGCTACGTGGAGGACGTACGCGAGGCCGAATCCAACACTTCGGTGGTTATCGCGAAAAAGACGCAACTGGTGAACGACCTGACCGCACTCGTCCTGCGGTATCACCAGGACGAGCAACTAGTGATGTTGAAAGTCTCAAGCGATAACAGCGTCGGTTCCATGATGACCTCCTACAACAGCGCAGGCGCGGTGCTTTCGACCATCGGCGGCTTGGCTCAGCGCTATCCGGATTTGAAGTCCAACGCCCAGTTCGGAATGTTAATGGACAGCATTTCAAACTGCGAGAGGGAAATCCAGGACTGGCGGCTCAAGTTTAACGCGACGGCGAAGACTTACAATATTCATCGCTCTTCGGTGCCGCACACCTTCTACGCCGGTTTTCTGGGCTTCCAACAGGCGCAGTATTTGAATTTCGATTCGATGGGCGCGGCGATGGGAGCGAGCACGGCGGCCACGCTGGCCGACGATGGCGAGCGCATGCGCGAAATCATGGGATTGGCTGGCTCCAAGGCTTTAGGCGCCGGGAAAGTGCTGGCTGGACAAGGCAGGATGTTGGTGGAGAAGACCGCTTCCAAACTGCAGGATGCCCGCTTCAATCCGGGCGCGGCGGCGGAACCGGCTGAAGCGGTCAGGAGCCTCGGCGCCGGCGAACAATTCTCGTATCTGGACAGCGCCAACATCCCGCAGGGGCCGATGTCCCGTTCGGAGCTTGACCATCTGTTTCAAACGGGCAGGATCACGGCGGAAACAAACGTTCTGAAGGCCGGCGCTAAGGGATGGGTGCGCTTCGGCGAATTGGACGGCAACGTTCCGCAGTAATCTCTTGAACGCTGTGGTTGCGCCGGCGACGTGAATCCCAAACCCATGTGAACCGGTTGCTATCATTCAGTCGGGTGAGGTTCGGCCCGATCAGTGTCCACACGAAAAAAGAAATGGCTCCTCGGAATCTCGATTGCAGGCGTTACCGGGCTGGTTACGATCTTTCTGATTGGCCGGCACATGGCTCAGCGGTTCGAACCCTACATCAAACAACAGGCCATCGAGTATCTAAAGAAGCGCTTCGATAGCGAAGTGGAGATCGCTTCACTTACCGTCAACGTTCCGAAGTTGTCGCCCACGAAGCTGGTCTTTTCGCGCGGGCGGGGCGTGATCGCCAACGTGGAAGGCGACGGCGTGGTGTTGCGCCACAAAGGGCGCCGGGACCTGCCGCCCATGTTCGCAATGAAGTCGTTTCACTTCGAAGTGGATCTTGGGCGCGTGTTTGAACCCACCAAACACATCGCCTTGGTGCGGCTTGACGGCATGGAGATTCACATTCCGCCCAAGGGCGACCGTCCCCAATTTCAATCCGCCGGACCGGAGGCGGCGAAGCCGCCCGACATCATCATCGCCGATGTTGAGATACACGACGCCAAGCTGGTGATCCTGCCGCGGCTCAAGGACCGCAAGCCGCTAGAGTTTGCGCTGCACGAGGTTCACCTTAAATCGGCTGGCGTGAACCGGGCGATGGACTACACGGCGCGGCTGACCAATCCCAGGCCGCCCGGCAAGGTGGAGAGCAAGGGAAACTTCGGGCCGTGGAATGCCGAAACGCCGGGTGACACGCCGCTATCGGGCGACTATGTTTTCACGGAGGCAAATTTGGGAGTCTTCAAAGGCATCGGCGGCACGCTGCAATCGACCGGCAAGTTTGAAGGCTTGGTTTCTGAGTTCCATGCGACGGGCGAAGCGCGCGTCCCGGACTTTCGATTAGCCCGGTCCGGCAATCGCGTTGCGTTGCTGGCGAAGTTTGAAGTGGACGTGGACGGCACCAATGGCAACACGACACTCAAGCCGGTCCACGCCGTTCTGGGCTCGACGCGCTTCACCACCAGCGGCGCGATTATTAAACACGATGGCGATCCGCGGCGGACTATCAAACTCAACGTCAATATGCCCGAAGGCAATATGGCCGACGTCATGCGGCTGGCTATGCCGGGCCCGCCGATGATGGAAGGCCGGTTGATGTTGAAGGCCAACATCGCGATCCCTCCGCTTTCCGGGAAGGTGATCGACAAGTTGGTCTTGGATGGTCGCTTCGATATTCGCGACGGGAAGTTTCTGAAGTCGAACATTCAGGACAAGCTGGATGTCTTCAGCAGGCGCGGGCAAGGCCAGCCGAAGAACGAAGCGATCGACGACGTGGCTTCGGGCATGCGTGGCGACTTCAAGTTGGACGATCAGGTTTTGACTTTTTCGTCGCTCCAGTTTGTGATCCCGGGCGCGGCCGTCGATTTGGCCGGCACTTACAATATGGATGGCGACAACCTGGATTTTCACGGTACCGTGCGCCTGGTGGCAAAGGTTTCGCAAACGATGTCGGGTTGGAAGCGAATTTTGCTGAAGCCCGTGGATCCCTTTTTTGCGAAGAAGGGCGCTGGCACGTTTGCGCGGATTCAGGTGACGGGGAGCTCGAAGGATCCACAGTTCGGGCGGGATAAGAAACCGAAGGATCGATAAGGCCTGCGTCACTTTCAGAATTGAAGTGGCGGACTTCGATCGACAATATTTGCGACGTGACTTTGACGGGTACTGGCACGAGGAATCTACAATTCCATCTCGACTGTCTTGGCCGTCGTGTCAGTGTGGTAAATAGACAATTCTGTGGTACAGAAATGAGAATGACCCGGAACCTAATGCTGCTGCTGGTTGTCTTTGTTGAGCCCGGCGCGGACGTGATCCGCATCGTTTCGGCGCGAAAGGCAGTTGCCTATGAAGAAGGCATCTACAACGACCAGTTCCGTTAAGCAACTCAAAATTAGTGATGCCACAAAACGGGCGTACCGGAAACGGGGGGACCGCGCGCTGGACAAACACCCAGACGCTCCGCAGTTTGCCTCCCAGCTATTGGGCGGGCGCTTCGATTGGCAAGTACTACCGGCCCCTGAAGACGCAAATCTCGCTGCGTATCGATAGCGAGGTGCTGGATTGGCTGAAGTCGAAGGGCGAGGGACATCTGAGCCGGATCAACGAGATCCTGCGGGAGCGAATGACCAGGGAGCGCTAGTTGGCAAACAACATTGGGAGGCGGATCGCAGACCGGGGCTGTCAGCCTCCTACCAGGGGCCGCTGTCACCCGCCGGGGCGGCGAGTACGACCGGCGGTCGAGTTCCAGTTTCCGCTGCACTGAGCCAGGACTTTACCAAACCAACAGCGCAACGGCCGGATTCGTCCACGGGGGAAAAGCCTTTCCCTCCGTCTCGGCCGCCGCAATCCTCGCGCTCAAGGATTGCCAAATGGACGGCTTTGAATCGAAGGCACACGCCCGCATCCGCTGCACGAACTCCGGCATACCCATTTGTGCCTGCCACGAAAGGCGGCCGCGAGTTGTGCTTCGAGTGACTATTCAGTGGGTCCATACAGCCACTGGCAAGCTGGCCAACTAATGTGCGGGCGGACGCTGCGGTGGCGTAACCCGCTCCCTACTTGTACGCCTCGAATTTGAACTTCTGCCCGCCCACACTCGCCTCGTACATCAAGCCGCCATTGGCCATCGTCAGCACCTTCACGCCCTCGGCATACTTCGCATTCGCAGACGCACCGGACTTCACGGCCACCGCGCTCACCTGCGCACCAAACGCAAACTTGCCGCTCCGGAAGTTCTCTACCGCAGCAGGCGTCTCAAATAGGATCAACTCGGCATACGCCTGCCCGCCCGCCTGAAACCCGATCGACACCTGCGTCAGCGTGGTCTTCCCTACCGCCTCGCCCTTTTCAATCAGCTCTCCGGACCCCCGCGCGCCGCCGATTCCCAAGCCGCCCTTCTTCACACTCGGAAACAGGGCATACCCCGCCGCCGACTTGATCGCCGCCCCGACCGATGAGTCTTCCTTCTGAAAGCGCTCCAGCGTCGCCTTCACCTCGTCCGACGGCGCCTTCGCCATCCCGAGGCCGACGCAAATCGCCAGCAGCCCCGCCGCTAGCAGTCCCATTCGTACTTTCATTTCGTTTGTTCCTTCCTCTGGAGACGATCAACGTCGCCCCCAAACCCCTCGCCCAGCTAGCGTCCCATGAATCCCCAACGCCGGTCAAGCCCAAGCGAACGCGCTGAACTTGGTTGACTCGACCCTTTGCGACTTTGCGGTTTCTATCGAAGGCTCCTGATCGCCGAGCACCTCGACGCATTGCCTACTATGCAGAGCCGCCCCGAACCGGACTGCCGGCTTGCGACCCACCGAGCGCGGCTTCGTGCTTCGGTTTTACCAATGGCGTGATGCTGGGCCGGAGCCGTTATGATGGAGTGGTATGAGTGAACTGGTCTTCGAGGTAGTGCAGGAGGCGGACGGGGGATACTGCGCCGAGTGCCTGACGGAGAACATTTTCACGCAAGCCGACTCATGGGCTGAACTGCGGCGGAACGTTGTCGAAGCGGTGAATGCGTTCTATTTCGACAAAGCCGCACCCGCGAGCGTTCGTCTCCACTTGGTGCGCGATGAGTTGGTTGCAGTCGCGTGAAGCTCCCTCGTGACCTGTCAGGCCGGGAACTTGCCGATGCACTCTGTCGACACTGGGACTACCATCAGTTGCATCAAGCTGGAAGCCACATCATCCTGGAGACGGCTACCCCCACGCACCATCGACTCGCAGTACCGGCGCACCACGCGCTACGAGTCGGCACTCTGAACTCGATTCTTCGCTCGGTCGCCCTGCATAAGGGACTGTCGCGGGACGCACTTATCGACGCGCTCTGAATTTCGGTGGCAACCTCGCGGAGTTTACTGACCCTGCCCGGGAGTGATTCCGTGGTCGTTTTCGCCGGATGGCAAGTTCCTGTCTATCGCCCTGAGTGATCATTCGCGGTCAACTTCCGGATCGCCGACGATCCGTCCGGAGCCTTCTTTGCGGGCATTTAGGCGGCTAGGGCGTTATTCGTCCGGAGTGCCTTGGCGCGCGGCATCTCAGGCAGCTCGGAACTTGCTGTCGGAGTGAAGGGTCGGGCCCTCGATTGGGGGCCGCTCGAAAATTACCGACACCGGGGATCCAGTCTGCTACGGGCAAGTCTGGCCGCACCGCGCGTTGACCAATTGAATCAGAATCGAATGATACTGTTCGCCTGTCACGCCGCGTCGCGGTTGACCTGATTCAGCCGGCACTGTCTTGTGCGCTACCACCAGATCGAGAGTCGGCAAAACAGTGATGTACTGACCTACCGCTCCAAAGCCTGAATACGCACCTTGAAAAGGACCGCTCCGATTGTGATCGTCCCACACCCACCACATATAGCCGTACCCCCAAAGAGTGCCATTCGCGTAGCCACGGCGCGATGGCGGGTTCATGTCGTAGACAGGCGTGACCAGCGACGTGATGCTCTTGATCCATTCACTCGACACTACTCGCTGGTCTTGCCACTTGCCTTCGCGCAGCATCAGATATCCGATGCGCGCCATGTCCCGCGTGGTGAGCCATATCGGATAGGCCGGATATCTCGAAACCTCCGCGTTGCCCGCTTTTTTCTGTAGTGACCGGTTATAATCCTGCATCCCGATCATTTCGGCAAGATCCGTTTCCAGCGCATCGTAGATATCGCGTCCGGTTAGCTTCTCGAAAACGAAGCCCGCAGCGTTGAAGTCCCAGTTGCTGTAGAGGTGATAGCTGCCGGGCCTTTGTGTTCCACGCGGCGGAGCCTGCGCGAGGTCGTCACCTGTATTCGACGCCGGATGATACACGCCGGATCGAGCCGTGATTAGGTGGCGAACTTTCGCCTTCTTCTCAACCGGCAGCAATCCACCGACATCATCCATGCCGAGTTCTTCGAGGGTGGCATCGAGGTTGATCTTGCCGTTGGCGACATACTTCCCATAGAGCAACGCCAAGATGCTCTTGCGCACTGAAGCGAGATAGCTTTGGCGTGTCAGATCGCCATACTCAAAAACCACTTTGCCATGATGGACCACCATCATGGCCGTCGTATCAATAGTGGCGAGGTAGGCTGCAAGCGCAGCGAACCGTTTCGATGAGTATCCGCTGTCTTCCGACCGAGCGCGTTGCCACTCCTTGGCTGGATAGACACTCTGCCCCGGCAGGGCGATGGTCAGCAACAGCAGAAGCGCGTAGGCCCGTCTGAAAATCATAGAAGTGATTATATAGCCAAATAGCGTCACGCGGGTTTTGTTGCGATTCCGAGAGCCCGGAGCGGTCCACGAGTAGACTCAGCTTCCCGACGTAACGTCCACACATCCACTTGGCTGGTTTGTCGCCGACTCGTTGATTGGCCGCTTATGGCACTCCCGAGCGTGTTACGGCGCATCCGGAAACTGTCCTCCGGCCGGGTCGACCCTGTGTAACGGCGATGTGGGTAGAAGACCAGGACCGTTATCGCCTCGGTACTGTCGATTGGTGCGGCCTCGAGCGGGGCGCCGCTCTTCTAACACATTGCGACTTGACCGGCGGCAGACCGTTGGAAGGAACCAAGCTGAACATCCGGGAGGCGATCCAAGGCCATTTGGAAACGTTGCGGCAGTTTGCGATCCGATTCCCGAACCACGCCGCTTGGCCGATGAAATCGAGATTACGACGGCCGCCTGACCGGCTTAGCTAGACATGCGGAGCCAAATCATTCTCAAATTGACAGGCCGGTGTCAGGTATCTTTGATGGGATGGAAACCACGCTCCTCCCCGGCACAGACCTGACGGTCTCGCGCCTTTGCTTCGGCAACATGACCTTTGGCAGCCAGACCGACGAGCCTAACGGCGGCCGCATCATCGACTATTGCCTCGGCGAAGGCATCAATTTCCTGGACACGGCGAATGTCTATAACAAGGGAATCTCCGAAGAATTCCTGGGCCGGATTTTACGGGGTCGGCGCGACAAGATCGTGCTGGCCACTAAGTGCCGAGGCGCGATGGGGGACAGGCCGGACGAAGCGGGGTTATCGAAAGCGGCTATTTTCAAAGCGATCGACGACTCGCTGCGGCGCTTGCAGACGGATCACGTGGATATCTACTATCTGCATCAGCCCGATTACACCGTGCCGATTGAAGAAACGATAGAAGCGGTGGACGCGCTGGTGAAAGCGGGCAAAGTGCGGTATCCCGCGATATCGAATTACGCGGGGTGGCAGGTGGCGCAGGCTCGCGATATCGCCGGGCGGCGGGGCTTCCGGCCGATCCATGTCGCGCAGGTCATGTACAACCTGTTGGCGCGCGGATTGGAGCAGGAATTCGTGCCGTTCGCCAAGGAGTACAAGGTGGCGCTGGTGGTCTACAATCCGCTGGCGGGCGGGATGCTGACCGGCAAGCAGCGGCGCGAAGCTCCGGCGGCGGGCACGCGATTTGACGGGAATAAGATGTATCTCGACCGCTACTGGCACCCCGCTTTTTTTGACGCCGTGGATGAATTGGCGGAGATCGCGAAGCAAGCGGGCCGTTCGTTGATTAGTCTCTCGCTGAATTGGCTGCTGCATCACACCGATACGGCTTCGATCATTCTGGGCGCATCGCGGCTGGACCAAGTGGAACAGAACATCGCCGCGAGCCGCGAGGGCAAGTTGACGGCGGATGTGGTGGAGCGGTGCGGCGAGGTTTGGGCGAAGCTGCGCGGGCCGTCGCCACGTTACAACCGGTAGATAATAAAGCTATGGCAACGGCGTTCGCCACCTTCCCCCATGCGGAGGACCGGAATGTTCTCCGCGAAATTTCGTGGGATATCTACGTCCAGCTTTGCGATCAGAATCAAAGCAAGGCGACTCGGATGGCTTATTTTGAAGGGGAATTGGAGATTATGACCGTTGGCTGCCTCCACGAGTCCGCCAAGGATTTGATCCACTACGTGTTCGGCATCATCGCCGAGTCGCTTGGAGTGGATTTCCTGGGGAGAGGTCACCACACTTTTAAGCACGCCAAAAAGTGGATCGGGTTTGAAGCCGATCTCAGCTACTACGTTTCAAATTTAGACCGGGTGCGACTCCTGCCAAAGATCGAGCTGGAGTGTGACCCGCCACCGGATCTCGTCGTCGAGGTCGATATCAGCCGCAACTCCGAACGAAAGCTCTTGATGTACGCAGCGCTCGGCATCCCCGAAGTCTGGCGCTGCGAAGGAGGCAAAATCGGGATCTACCGGCTAGCTGGACGCGAATATAAGTCCGTAGCGAAAAGCTCGATCCTGCCGGCCGTCACCGCCGCTCAACTCACCAAGCTATTGGCCGAGGGGGAGCGTATGAACCGCCTGGCTTGGTTCGGCTTGGTCCGCAAATCCGTGGGGGTCTAGGGCCGATGGTGGCGAGCAAACTTGCCCAAACGCTCCCCGATCCCCTATACTGAAGTGTCGGCCAACCGGCCAAAATCTATTCGTGCGCCTGTCGAGCCCTTCTGTCGCGAGCGCTGCTAAAGAGAGGTAGTACCAAACCGAATGCCACAACGCACATTCACGCCGAACAATCGCAAGCGCGCAAAAAAGCACGGGTTTATGAACCGCATGGAGACCAAGGATGGGCGCGATGTCCTCAGCCGGCGGAGAGCCAAAGGCCGTTGGAAGCTTACCGTCAGTGACGAGCGCAACGTCCGCTGGGCCAAGCGCACCACCTAATCCGCCGGGCAACAACCGGTTCGGATTTCCAAAATCAGCGCGCCTTCTTAATCGTGCTTCGTTCCGCCGGGTGTATGACCAAGGCAGCCGTGTGACCAGTTCCTCATTTGCCCTGTTCTTCGCTCCCCGTACTGCGGCCCTCCCGGAGGGTCCGCGGGTGGGGCTTACGATTCCGAGAGCGATCGGTAAAGCTGTGATCCGCAATCGGATCCGAAGGCGGATCAGGGAAGCGCTTCGCCTGGAACTGCCTCGTTTCGGTAAACCAGTAGACTATGTATTGCACCCGCGCCGTTCGGTTTTGCAGATCGAGTTTCCACAGCTGCGGCGTGAGGTAGAGCGAATGCTGCGCCGCTGCGAAGCGGCTCCTACCGTTGTGGCGGTAGCGCCATGACCGGCTATCCAGCGCGCCTTTTGATCATCGCCCTACACGGATACAAACGATTTGTATCGCCGCTGCTACCTTCGGCCTGCCGTTTTCATCCCACTTGTTCAGAGTATATGAGCCACGCCGTTGCCTCACACGGAGCGGCGCGCGGCGTTTGGCTTGGTCTGCGCCGTTTGGCCAAGTGCCACCCCTTCCACCGAGGGGGTTTCGATCCGGTCCCTAATCGTCAGCCATGAGCAATAATTCTCCCACCAATAAACCGATCAAACTACCTGGCCAAGAACCCGAAGGGATGCAGGAGCGCCTGCTGATTGCCTTCGCGCTGATCGGCGTGGTGCTGATGGGCATGCAGTACTTCATGCCAGCAACTCCGGAGACCAAAACGGCTGCGCCCGCGAAGAAGCAGGAACAGACGAAATCGACTCCGGCCGGCGCCCCTATTACGGCGGCCACGGCTGCGGCAGCGACGCCGGGCAAAACACAAGCCGCCAAGCCCGCCGCCAATACGGCAATCGTTGCGTCAGTGGATGAAAACGCCACCATAGAGACGGCGTTGTATCGGGTCGTGTTCTCCAATCGCGGCGCGGTGGTGCGGAGTTGGATTCTCAAGAAGTACAAGGACAGCGACGGCAAACCGCTGGAATTGGTGAATGCGGCCGCCCAGGGAAAAACCGTGTTCCCGATGGCGTTGCGCTTCCACGAGGGGCAATCGGCTGAAGCGCTCAACAGCGCGCCTTATGTGATGCGGCTGACGTCCGACAAACTGCGGGTCGATTTTGAATACTCGCAGGGTGAATGGTACGCCCGGAAGAGCATCTCCTTCCAGCCGGATTCGTATCTGTCGCGCGTGACTTCGGAAGTACGCAATACGGGCCAAGCCAAACCGCATTTAGTTTACTGGCGCGGCGGCTTCGGCGATGCTTCGGTGGTGGGCGCGGCAGCGGCGCAACTATCGGTCCGCTATGACGTTGTCGAAGGATTCCTTCAATTGACCCCAGGCGAGATCGGAACTCCGCAAGCGCATCGCGGCCGGTTCACGTTTGCCGGCATCAGCGACTCATTTTTCGCCGCCGTAGCCTTGCCCGACACCGAACGGGACTTCGAGATCCACTCCATGGCGGACCAACTCGACAATCCGACGGACAAAAAACCCGAGGCCAATGCGGGCGTGGCCGTGGGCGGCGATGCCATTAACGCTTTCCAGCTTTTCGTCGGCCCCAAGGATACGCGGCTGCTCTCCAGTATTTCGCCCCGCCTTGAGCAGTTGGTCGACTTCGGTTATTTCGGCCTGCTCGCCAAGCCCTTGTTCCTGGCGCTGCGCTGGCTGCATGACAACTTCGCGCATAACTATGGCTGGGCGATCGTCATTGCCACCGTCATCATCAACTTCATTCTGCTGCCGCTGAAGTTCACCAGTCTGAAGTCGATGAAGAAGATGTCTTCGTTGCAGCCGCAAATCGCAGCGATTAACGACAAATACAAAGGGCTGAGCCTAACCGATCCGAAGGCGCAAAACAAGAATCAGGAGGTCATGGACCTCTACAAGAAACACGGCGTCAATCCGGCCGGGGGGTGCGTACCGATGGCGCTGCAGATCCCGTTCTTCATCGCTTTCTATAAGGTCCTGTCGAGCGCGATCGATCTGCGTGGGGCTGAGTGGCTCTGGGTGACCGATCTTTCCAGGCCTGAAACCATCCCGCTTCGCATCCTGCCCATCGCCATGATCGCCAGCCAATTCTTCATGCAGAAGATGACGCCGGCGACTTCGGCCGACCCGGCCCAGCAGCGGATCATGATGTTGATGCCCCTGATGATGGGCTTCATGTTCTACGGGGTCTCGGCGGGCCTGGTGTTATACTGGCTGACGGGCAATCTGGTGGGAATCGCGCAACAATGGTTCTTTAATCGGATGTTTACCGAGCCAGTCGCGGTGAAATCCTCCGTACCGGCTCCTGCTGCCGCAAAGAAAAAGAAGTAACCTGGGTAATTCGCCGTGAGCCAACGTTACAACATCGCCGAGCACGGTCCGAAGATCGAAGCGTTTCTAAAGAAACTGCTGCCGCTGCTGGGCGTTCACGTTGAGTTTGAGATGGCGGAGAACGAAACTCTGCATCCGGAGTTCGAGAATCCCGATATCCGCGTGAAGTTTACGGGCCGCGACATCGATCAGCTTCTGGCCAACAAGACCGAAATGATGCTGGCGCTGGAGCATCTCACGCTTGAAATGCTGCGGGTTCCCTCCGAACAGCATAGCCGGATTTGCTTCGACGCCAACGACCACAGAGTGCTGCGAATCGAAGAGCTTCGCGCCAGCGCCGGGCAGGCCGCCGAGCGAGTCAAAAGCAACAAGGCGCCGTTCCGTTTTAATCCGATGAATAGCCGTGAACGCCGCATTCTGCATCTGGCGTTGCGCGGAGAAACCGAATTGCGCAGCGAGAGCGAAGGCATGGAGCCGCGCCGTTACGTTGTGATTTATCCGGCGGGCATGGCGTCGCAACCGCCGCCCCCGGAGTTTGAACGTTCGCTCTATGCGCGTCCTTCCAGCGGCGGCCAAGGCGGCGGTCCACCCCGGCGCGGACCCGGTGGACGGGATCGCGGCCCGCGGCCTCCTCGTCCTTAAGTGCCATCCACCATCGCAGCCATTTCTACTCCGCCTGGGCGAGGCGGCCTTGGGGTCGTGCGCCTTTCGGGCGATCAGTCGCGCGCGATCGCGGAGCGGATTCTGCGTTTTCCGCGCGTTGCGGCGTGGCAGCCATGGTCGGCGCAGTTGGCTGAGCTGCTCGACAGCGACGCGCGGGTGGTCGATCAAGTCGTCGTCACCTGCTTCCCCGCTCCGCGATCCTACACTGCTGAAGACGTTGTAGAGATATCGTGCCACGGCTCGCCCGTCGTGCTTCATCACTGCCTGGAACAATGTCTGCGCTCGGGAGCCCAGCTGGCCGAGCCTGGCGAGTTCACGATGCGCGCCTTCACGAACGGCCGTATCGACCTTGCACAAGCCGAAGCGGTGCGGGATCTGATCGACTCCACCACGCTTTATCAAGCACGCATCGCGGCCCGTCAACTGGATGGGTCGGTTTCGCGCCGTCTGGCTCCGACAAAAACCGCGCTGCTCGAACTGATCGCCTTGCTCGAAGCCGGAATCGACTTCGCGGACAACGACATCGACATCGCCCCCGACGCGGAGATTGCGCGGCGCATCGCGCCTATCGAGAGCGAGCTTCGCCGCCTGGCCGGGAGTTTCGCGTACGGGAAGCTCGTACACGGCGGCTTCACGCTCGCCATCGTCGGACGTCCGAATGTCGGCAAGAGCAGTTTGTTCAACCGGCTGTTGGAGCAGGATCGTGCGATTGTGACGGAAATGGCAGGCACCACGCGCGATCTGGTTTCGGAAACGGCGGCGATCGAAGGAATCCCCGTGCGCTTTGTCGACACTGCGGGCATTCGCGGCGAAGGCGCCGGCGTCGTCGAGTCTCTTGGTATCGAGCGCAGCTATCAGGCGATGGCCGACTCGGACTTGACCATCGTGGTGTTCGATGCATCGGCCACGGCACTTACAGCCGAGGACGACGCCTTGATCGAACGCGCAAGAAGGCAGGGGCGGCATCTGATCGTGTCGAATAAGTCCGACCTCCGGACGCCCAACCTTGGGCTGGCCGTCTCCGCCCTGTCCGGCGAAGGCATCGCCAGCCTGCGCCGCGCCATTATCGAGGCCGTCGCGCCCGTTGGCGAAGACAGCCAGCGGGACGGTTTCATCACCTCGCTCCGGCACGAGCAACTGCTGCGCGAAAGCGTCGAGGCGCTACGACACGCGGCGGATGCGCTGGGCCATCGGCTGCCGCACGAGATGTTGCTGCTTGACCTGTACGCGGCGCTCCAGCCGATCGACGCTATTACGGGCGCGACGACGGCGGACGATATCCTCAATCGGATCTTCTCCAGCTTCTGCATCGGGAAATAGCCGTAACGTGGTCCTACCCTCAACACAGTAGAACGCTGTTTCTCCGAAACCCTTCGGCGCCGGGGTGCATACAATAAGGCAGAGACAAATGATCAAACCCTACGTGTGCCTGCGCGGGCTGTACTTGGCCGCTGCGGCTGTTTTCACTATTACGCCGATGGCCGCCCAGCAGCCGCCGGTCGTACCGCAGATCACTTGCGACGCGACGGCCGAACCGCTCACTTTTCGTTCGGAAGGCCTGAGCGAACGGATAGGCGAAATTGTTTTGACCTGCGCCGGACCATCGACCGGCACCGTTTCGGCTTCGCTCACGCTTGGCATGTCTCACGCGTTGGGCAACAAACTTTCCGGCGAATTCCTGCAGGACACGCGCGTCGTGGCGCAAACCGCATCGGGGCAGCAGACGTTGGTCAGCACCGGGTTTCTGGTCAGTCCCACCGTTGTCGTATTCGGCTCGTTCAGTTTCGTCATGCCACCCAGCGGTCAAACCAGCTTCGTCATCACAGGGCTTCGCATCGCGGGCAACCCGTCTAACAACAGCCCGGTGACCGCGCGCATAGGCACCAGCGGCCAGACGTCGATCGGCATTCGCAACAACCCGGTTACCGTGGGCGTGCCGCAACGAGGCTTGCTCACCAGCGGCACATCGGCACGTATCGTCTGCACCAGTTCTTCTTTGCCCGAAGAAATCAACTTCGGCACGCTGGTGAACGCGGGCGTGCGCTTTGCCACCACCCGTGTCACCGAAGGCTTCCCCGGCGCGTTTGAACCGCGCACCAACCCACTCGCGCAAGGCACGCGCATCATTATTCGCTATGCCGGCCTGCCGTCGAAAGCGCGGTTATTCCTGCCCGACTTTATCGCCGGGTCGACAGCTAGCGATCCCACCTCAGCGGGTGATCTGGGCTGGCCCGCTTCGGCCGGCAGCTACTCGGGCGGCACTGGGGGCATGTTGCTCCTCGCCCGCGTCCCTAACGCGGACGGCAACGGTTTCGGAGACACGCCGCGCAATCCGCCGGGTATCTATCTCAATGGCATGAGTGAGTTGTTCCTGCGCGGCGGCGAAGGCTCGGTCACCTATGAAGTGCTCGACGCCAACTCGCAAGCTTTTGAGAGCGCGCAGATTCCCACCTTCATCGCGCTGCCCCGCGATAGCGGCCAGGACGGCACGGTAGCGACGGCGCAGGTTACGTTCGCTCCGCTGTCGTCGATCGCAGAGCCTCACGCCTCAGCGCCGATTCCGCGCTTCCGGGACGTGGCCGCGCCGCTCGACTGCACCTTGTTGCGCGATTGCACGGCCGGTTATTTTCCGCGTCTGGTAGTGGACGCGCCCGCGCTTGATTTCAACGTTTCCGCTTCGCCCGGTTTCTATCAGAAGTTCATTCGCGTGCTCAACGACAACCAGGGCCTGATGAACTGGAACACGAAGATTCAGTACCGGAACGGCGCCGGCTGGCTGAAGATCTTTCCAGAGGCCGGCGTGAATAACGCCTCGCTCAATCTGTCGGCGTTCCCGGAAAAACTTGCGCCGGGGTTGTACGAAGCGACACTAACGATCGACGCCGGGCCGCTTGCTGGCACGCGCGTATTCGCCGTGCGCCTGACCGTGGCCGGCGACACCCCGCCCCCTGCCGGCACGTCTCCGCAGATCCGCATCGTGTCCAGCTACTTGAGCGAACAAGCCACGACGCTGGTCCCCGGTTCGCTCGCTTCGATACGCGGCCTGCGGCTGTTGGGGCAGGACGTGAAGGTCACCTTCGATGGGTTTCCGGCGCAAGTCGTCGCGTCGGGCGCATCGGGCAACGAGCAGAAGCTCGACATCGTGACGCCTGTTTCGCTGGGCACGCAGAAGACCGCGGTGATGCAGGTGAACGTCAATGGCGTGGCGAGCCTGGGGCAGAGCGTCAACCTGACTCCCGCCGCGCCAGTGATCTTTCCCAATGGCCTGCTCAACCAGGATGGGACTCCGAATTCGATAAACAGCCCAGAGGCGCCGGGCCGCTTGTTCAGCGTCTACGCGACGGGTCTACCGGCAGAGGGCCTCGGCTTTATCTCCGTGAAGATTCACGACCGCGAGATATCGCAGCCGCAATACGCCGGCCCCGCGCCAGGCCTGCCCGGGATTCAGCAGGTAAATTTTTTCATCCCCGAAGATTTGCCTTCGATGCAAAGTGAGGCGCTGGTGTGCGGAACCTCAGCGCTGGCGAACAATACGCGTGTTTGTTCGCGGCCCTATACGATCCAACTGAAGCGCAACGACGAGTAACGGTGAAGGTCTTCGTCTATTTCATTGGCAAGCCGCGCGACGAACATTCGAACGCCATGGCGGCGGAGTTTTTGAAGCGCACCTCGCGCTACGCCAACGCGGAGATGCGGGAAATCGACCCGGCGCGGACTGACTTTTGGCAGCGGCACGCCGCTAGCCGGAAGATTCTGCTGGACCCCGCCGGGCGCACCATGGCGACCGCGGCCTTCGTCGAGGTGATCCGTAAACTTGAAGATGAAGGCCGCGACGTAGCGTTCGTCATTGGCGGACACGCCGGTTTCGACGCCGGCTGGAAGAGCCGCGCCGACCTTCTTTTATCGCTTTCCGCCATGACTTTTCCGCACGAATTGGCGCGCGCTATGCTGTGCGAACAGGTCTATCGCGCTTTTGCCACCTTGCGAGGCCACCCATACCCGCGCTAACGTGGTTTGAGCGCATTTTTGAATGGCCTGGTTTACCCGTAAAGAGCCGAGTCTCACCTCCGAACCCGACGACAGCGAACATAAAGTCAAAACCGAAGGGTTGTGGCTGAAGTGCGACGGCTGCAGCCAAGTAATTTGGCGTAAGACCCTTGAAGAGAATCAATGGCTGTGCGAGAAGTGCGGCTATCATTTCAGGATCGACGCAGTGATGCGTTTGACCTTGCTTTTCGACGGCGGCGCGATGGAGTTGCACGACAACACCCTCACCTCCACCGACCCGTTGAGCTTTACCGATTCGAAACCCTACAAGCAGCGCTTGGCCGATAATCTTCTGGCCACCGGTCAGCCTGACGCGGTCGTCTGCGCCAGCGGGAAGATCCTGGGACGCGCCGTGGAAGCATGCGCCATGGAACTGAAGTTCGTGGGCGGCAGCATGGGCGCCGTGGTGGGGGAGAAAATCACGAGAGCGATTGAGCGCGCCATTGAGAAGCGCTCGCCCGTGGTGATCGTGTCCGCCTCCGGCGGCGCCCGCATGCAGGAAGGCGCCATCAGCCTGATGCAGATGGCCAAGATCTCTTCGGCCTTGATGTTGCTGGATGAAGCGCGGCTGCCGTATATCAGCGTGTTGACCGATCCCACGACCGGCGGCGTGACGGCAAGCTACGCCATGTTGGGCGACCTCAACATCGCCGAGCCTGGCGCGCTGATCGGTTTCGCCGGACCGCGCGTGATCGAGCAGACGATCCGCCAAAAACTGCCCGCAGGTTTCCAACGCAGCGAGTTCCTTCTGCAGCACGGGTTCCTGGACGCCGTGGTGAAGCGCAACGAACTGCGCGCCTACCTGGCGCAGGCATTCGACTTCTTCTGCGGCAAGTTGTCATGAAACCGCGCGGTGCCCATAAGGGAGCGCTTTTCTGCTTACTCCTGGCGGCGGCGACGCCCCTTCCCGCAGCCAACTATGACTTGCTGATCCGCAACGCGCGCGTGCTGGATGGCGCGGGGAATCCCTGGTTCCGGGCGGATATCGCCGTCCGCGAGGGGAAGATCGCCGCCATCGGCTCGCTCGGGCCTGCGGCGACGGCGGATCGTGTGATCGACGCGCAAGGCCGTATTGTGGCGCCCGGATTCATTGACGTTCACACTCACATTGAAGGCGCGGTGGAAAAGGTCCCACGTGGCGACAACTATCTGCTGGATGGAGTGACGTCGGTCATCACCGGCAATTGCGGCGGTTCAAATGTGAAGGTCGCGGAGTGGTTCGACAAGATCGCGAAGCTCGGCCTGGGGTTGAACGTCGGCACGTTGATCGGGCATAACTCGGTTCGCCGCGAAGTGATGGGTACGGTCAATCGGAAGGCTACCGCCGAAGAAATCGCGCGGATGCAAGAGTTGGTGGAGCAGGCGATGCGCGAAGGCGCCGTGGGATTTTCGACGGGCTTGATCTATATCCCTGGGACTTATTCCGAGACCAGCGAAGTGGTGTCGCTCGCCAAGGCAGCCGCGAAATACGGCGGCACGTACGCGAGTCATATGCGCGACGAGGGCGACAAGATTGTGGACGCGATCAACGAAGCCGTGCTGGCCGGAAGAGAAGCCGGTATGCCCGTGCAGATCTCGCACTTCAAGATCGACAATCGCCGGTTATGGGGCGCCAGCGTCAAGTCGCTCGCGTTGATTGAAAAGTATCGAGCCGAAGGCGTGGACGTGGTGATCGACCAGTATCCTTACGATCATTCTTCGACCAATCTCGGCATCACACTGCCCAGTTGGGCATTGGCCGATGGCGAAGGAGCGATCAAAGAGCGGCTGTCGTCTCCCGTCACGCGAGCGCGCATCAAACGCGAGATGCTGCGGATGCTGACGCAAAAAGGACATCCCAACTATTCCTACGCGATTGTGGCGGGCTTCGCTCCGGACCGTTCACTCGAAGGCAAGACAATCTCGCAAATCAACCGCCTGCGCAAGCGTCCCGCGACGCCTTCGGCCGAAGCCGACACGATCATTGAGTTGATGGGCAAGGGCGGCGCGCAGATGGTGTACCACTCGATGTCGATGCTGGACGTCGATCGGATCATGAAGTATCCGCACACCGCGATCGCCAGCGACGGCGGCATTCGCGAGTTCGGTCTCGGCATGCCGCATCCGCGCTCCTACGGCACCAATGCCAGGGTCCTGGCTGAGTTCGTACGGCGGCGCAAATTGATCTCACTCGAAGAGGCCGTGCGCCGTATGACGTCGCTGCCCGCACGCACGTTCCACCTGCGCGACCGGGGCATGCTGCATGAAGGCATGGCGGCCGACATCCTGATATTCGATCCGTCCAAAGTGTCGGACAAGGCCACCTATCAGGCCCCGCATGCCTACACGGAAGGCTTTGATTTCGTTTTCGTCAACGGCGTCGCGATGGTGGAGGACGGGAAATTGACCGATCGCCGCAGCGGCCAGGTTCTCAGGCATTCAGCCACAGTTCAATAAATGATTCAAGTAACCAACGGCGGCAAGCACTTCGGCTTCAAGACACTTTTTGAGGGGCTGGACTGGCTAATCACGCCCAATGAACGCGTCGGCATCGTGGGCGGCAATGGCACCGGTAAGTCAACGCTGTTGAAAGTGCTGGCGGGGATTGAGCAACTCGATCACGGCACGCTATCTCCCGCTAAGGGCACGCGCATCGGCTACCTTCCGCAGGAAGGCTTGAAGATGGCGGGGCGCACCGTCTTTGAGGAATGCATGTCGGTCTTCGACGAACTGCGCGACCTCGAAAAGGAGATGGAGACGCTGGCGCATCGCATGAGCGACGTTGCGCCAGATAGCCCCGAGTATCTCCAGGTGGCGGACCGGTTTCACGAAATCGAGATGACCTTTGTCACGCGCGACGGCTATGCGCTGGACTCGAAGGTTGGCACCGTGCTATCCGGTCTGCAATTCCCCAAGGACGATTGGGACCGGCCGTGCGAAGAGTTCTCCGGCGGCTGGCAGATGCGGATCGCGCTGGCGAAACTGCTGTTGGATGCACCGGATTTATTGCTGATGGATGAGCCTACCAATCACCTCGATATCGAGGCGCGCAATTGGCTCGAAGGCTATCTGAACCAATACCCGCACGCCTACATTCTGATCTCGCACGATCGTTATTTTCTGGATGTGACCGTCAAGAAGATCGTCGAGATCTGGAATCAACGCGTCCATTTTTATCCGGGCAACTACGATAAGTACCAGACGCAAAAGGCCGAGCGCATCGCGCAAATCACGTCCGCCTATAACAATCAACGCGAAAAGATCGAACAGCTCGAAGCGTTCATTAACCGGTTCCGGGCCCAGGCCACCAAGGCCAAACAGGTGCAGAGCCGCATCAAAGAACTGGAACGGATGGAGAAGGCCGAAGCGCCTCCGCCCGAAGAGAAAACGATTCATTTCTCGTTCCCTTCGCCCAAGTCGAGCGGGCGCATTGTGTCCGAAGTGAAAGGGCTGGGCAAGAGTTACGGCGCAAAGACCGTGCTGCTCGACGTGACATTCAACATCGAGCGGGGCGACAAGATCGCGCTGGTGGGTCATAACGGTGCGGGCAAGTCGACATTGATTAAGTTACTCGCGGGAAACGAACCGCTGACGTCCGGCGAGTACAAACTCGGGCACAACGTCCTGATGGAGTACTTCGCGCAAGATCAATACAAAGAGCTTGATCCGAACGCGACCTTGATCGACGACCTATCATCTTCGGCCCGCAACCGCACGTCCACCGAACTACGCAGCTTGCTTGGCTGCTTCCTGTTCTCCGGCGACGATGTGGAAAAGAAGATGGGAGTGCTGTCAGGTGGTGAGCGCAATCGTTATGCGCTCGCGCGCCTATTGCTGCAGCCCGCGAACTTCCTGCTGCTGGACGAGCCCACGAACCACCTGGATATGCGCGCCAAAGACGTACTGCTGGAGGCGTTGCGCGGATACACGGGAACCGTGCTTTTTGTTTCACACGATCGCTACTTCATGGACCGCCTGGCCACGCGGATTTTCGAAGTGGGCGGCGGCGAGGTGAAGATTTATCCCGGCAACTACGAGGATTACTTGTGGCGGCTCAGCGGCCAGGCGCTGCCGACCGTGGACGCGATCAAGGCAGCCGAAGCCGTTGCGCCGGCAGTGGCGCCAGTTGCGGTGGAACCGCCGGCCTCGGCGAAGGCCCGCGTCAATCCTCTCAAGGTGCAAAAACTGAAAGTCCGCCAGCGGCTGGTTGAGACGGAGATGGCCCGCCTAGAAGAAGTCATTGCCGAACATAGCCGCGAACTGGCCAACTACGTGAGCGCCGAAGATACAGCCCGCCGTTCGGTGGAGATCGATCAGTCGCGCAAGCAGGTCGAGACGTTGATGCACGAGTGGGAAGAGATTACCAGAGAGCTTGAAGGGTAGGCGCCGCCGGTGAAACCCGTTGCCTTGACGATCGCCGGTTCAGACCCTTCCGGCGGAGCTGGCATTCAGGCGGACCTCAAGACTTTTCATCAATTCGGAGTCTACGGCGAAGCGGTCATTACGCTGCTCACCGTGCAGAACACGCGGCGCGTTTCGCGCGTGGAGATTATGGATCCGGGGCTGGTACGTGAGCAGATTGAAGCGGTCCTCGAAGACATTCCGCCCGGCGCGATCAAGACCGGCGCGCTTGGCGATGCCCGCATCATCGCAGTTGTCTCGGCTTTCTCTTTCGCTGTGCCGCTGATTGTGGATCCTGTGATGGTCAGCAAACATGGTGCGCCGTTGATGGCGAGCGACGCAGCGGATGCGTTACGGCAGCAGTTACTACCACGCGCGTCCTTGGTGACACCGAATATTCCCGAAGCGGAAGCACTGACGGGCATCGCAGTGCGGACCATCGAAGATGCCCGCCGTGCCGCCGCCGCGATCCTTGGCATGGGAGCCCAAGCGGTGTTGATTAAGGGCGGCCATTTTGCGGACACTGCCACTGATTTGCTACTGAGCGCAGCAGGCGACGAGGCAGTCTATCGCGCCGACCGCATCGATACCCGGCACACGCATGGCACCGGCTGCACTTACTCCGCCGCGATCACAGCGGAGTTGGCGAAGGGAACCGAATTAGTGGCGGCGGTCACGCGAGCAAAGGCTTTCATCACGGCGGCGATCAAAACCAACCCCGGTTTGGGCGGCGGATCAGGGCCGGTGAATCACCACGCGGTCAGCGCTTCTACGGCAACCTAGCCAATCCGTCAATCAATCAGCAAAGCGGCATGCTTTCGAATTCGCGGCTCAAATCGGCGAAGGACCCTGGCGTGTGGATACCAACCGCCACTCGTGGGCAGCCATCCAGCCGGAATCCTGCGGAAGTATTGAATCCCAGTAATCCCAGTAGATGCCGCGCATCTAGTGAGCACTGGAACTTCCGGTTGCTGAGAGTCGGCATAGGGGACGATCACGGTGCAGCCTTTGGGGTGCGGATCGCCATTCTCACCTTGGACTAGCCGCTCGACTTCCGAATTCCGCGATTTCTGTAATATAATACTGCTCGCGGCAGCCCGAGGGCCGGAATTCTCAACGTCCGCTTCGCGGTCAATAGAGTCTCTCGCGCGATGTTTTCTTGGACGGCCGCAGGGCTCCTTTCGCAACAGGCGGAAATGCGGGGAGCTTGAAGTAGCAGCCCCGGAGGCGTCTTGTAAATCTCTGGCGGTTCCTCCTGAAACTCCTGCCGGCGGAAGCGGCCAAGCGCCGCGACTTCGCTCTCGCCCTTGCGCATTCGTAGACCGCGAGCCATGAATACCGTGCCGTCAGCGTAAGCGAATCATGCTTGGCAAACGCTTAGGCCTCGACTACAAAAGCCCCAGCATGGCTCCGTATCTGAATCTGACGGCCAGGACCAGGCAAACTCCAGCGCCCGCATAGTCAGGCCAGGCTTGAACGAGGCTGCAGGGAAGTCGAGTCCATCCACACGCCAATAGCTCGACCACTCCCAATATCGCACCACACTTCGAAAGCGATCCGCTGGAATGTTTTGCCCTCGCGCGGGCCGAGCTTCAATACCAACGAGAGCGACGAGAGCCGTCAGCAATACCCACGGTTTCCGGCGGACCGTCACCATCGGGTTCACTCCACCGGCGGCAACGCCAATCCCGCGTCCAGTCCCATGAACCGCAAGTGGGCCATCACCTCATAAATCGCGAAGCGATAGTTGAACGGCGAAAGCGCCTTCGGCCATAAGATCGTCACGACCTCATGCGGCGTCTTCGCTCCGCTCTCGAGCGCGGTGCGGATCTTTTCGCAGCGCGAATCGTGATGCCGCTTAATCTCAGTCGCACGTTCGGACAGGTTGTCGAACGGATCGCCGTGGCCGGAAACAACCGTATCGACGGCGAGGTCCGACACCGCATCAAGCGAACGCCGGAAGTCCGCCAAGGCGTCCGCTTCGCTCGCCCACGAAACGTGAGGCGTTATCTTGGGTAACACGTGATCGCCTGAAATAAGAAGCCGCTCGCGAGGGGAAAACAAACACAGATGCCCCGGCGAATGGCCCGGCGTGAACACCGTCCGCAACGCCCCGAGCGCCTCGGTCTCGATCATCTCCCCTCCCTCAAATATACGATCCGGCTCAATCGCATCGAACCGCTGCGGTATATCGAGAAACGCGCCCGTGATGCGCAGAATTTGATCCTCCGGCGTGCCCCAGGAACGAAGCCGCTTGTCCAGCAACGAAGGCTTGTGAACCGACGCGGCCAAGCGCCGCAGGTTCGCCGCCTCGACTGAATGCATCGAAAGCTTCGCGCCCGACTCAGCCAAGATCCGTGGCGCCAAGCCCCAGTGATCGGGGTGCGTATGGGTGATAAACAACTCGCGGATTTGCCGCCACTGGACGCCCGTTTGCGCCAGGCCTTCCTGCAGCGCGGTCCACGAATCGTCATTCCCAAACCCCGTGTCCACCATCATCCAGCCACCCGCTGCGTCAAGCCGCACCAGATAGACGTTGACGTGATTCAGTTCCAGGTGAAATGGCAGCCGAATGCGCCACAAACCGGGCCGGACTTCGGTACTTTGAGGTGGTTGTAACAAGCGAGGCAGCCTATCCGTGTACCGCTTCATCGGCGTGATAGGAGCTGCGGACCAGCGGCCCCGCCTCCACATGCGCGAAGCCCATTTCGTAACCCGCACGGCGATAGTCGTCAAACTCCGCCGGCGCAATGTAGCGGATCACAGGAAGATGTTTCGGCGTGGGACGCAGATACTGGCCGAGCGTCAGAATATCGACTTTGGCGCCTCGCAAGCCGTGCATCGCTTCCACCACTTCCTCACGCGTCTCACCCAGCCCCAGCATCAAGCCGCTCTTGGTGGGAACGCCGCCACCGCCCAGTTCCTTCGCGTACGCCAGCATGGCGAGGGACCGTTCGTATCGCGCGCCGAGCCGCACTTGCCGATACAACCGCGGCACCGTCTCAGTATTATGATTCAGCACGTCAGGCCGCGCGTCCATCACAATCTCCATCGCTTCACGCTTGCCTTGAAAATCGGGCACCAGCACTTCCACCTTGCAGCCGGGAATGCGTTCGCGAATCGCGCGAATGGTCATGGCGAACAGCAACGCGCCGCCATCCTTGCGGTCGTCCCGATTCACGCTCGTCACCACCGCATAGCGCAGGCCCATAACCTCTACCGCTTCGGCAACCCGGCGCGGCTCGTCGAAATCCACTTCCAGCGGCGCGCCCTTCTGTACGGCGCAAAATCCGCAGCGGCGCGTACACACATTGCCGAGAATCATGAACGTGGCCGTGCGCCGATTCCAACAATCGCCCACATTGGGACAAGCGGCGCTTTCGCAAACGGTATGCAGGCCTAACCGCGAAATCAGCGCCTTCAACTCGCGGTAGCCTTCGCCGACTGGCGCCGGAGCGCGGAGCCAAGCCGGGCGCTGCCCCTTGGGCGATTCCCCAAAAACAGGAAGGTTCGAATTTTCGATGCTAACCAGCACGCTACAACAAGTGTAGCTTGGCGAGCCGGTTCTCCAGAATCATTTCCTGGGACCAATGTTTCAGCTTTATGCGGGCCGCGATCTCTTCATTCAGAGCCGCCGCAGGGGCCAAGCCGATCAATTCACTCTCGCGAATCCCAACGCCGGCCTCGCGCGCCAGTAGCTCCACGGCCTCAAACGCGGGCAGGATCGACGTCACTTCGAAATCAGTCAGGTTCATCGAAACCTGCGCCAGGCCTGTCGATTCGAGCGGCAAGCCCAACGCCTTCACCTTCGGCAAACCGCCACCGGACTCGCGAATCGTTCGCGCGATACGCCGCGCCACGGCAAGATCGGCAGTATCGAGATTCACGTTGAACGCAATCAAAAACTTGCGCGCGCCCACCACCACCGCTCCCGCCGAAGGATGTAGGCCAGGTCCGCCAAGATCGGGCAGCAGCCCGTCGTCCCTCACCCCGCGCCGCACCGCTTCGAGGGCCGCGCATTCATCGCGCAGAGCTGCCGCTTCATAGAAATAGACAGGCACATCGTGCTCCAGCCAGATGCGATTCCCGGCCCACTGCGCCAAGCCCACGCACTGTTCCAGCGTGACGCCGCTCAACGGCACGAAAGGACAAACGTCCATCGCGCCAACACGGGGATGCACGCCTTGATGGCGCCGCAGATCGATCCGAGCCGCCGCGACACCGGCCAGGCGCACCGCAACATCCATGACGGCTTCCGGGCTGCCGGCGAACGTGAGGACGGTGCGATTGTGATCCGGATCGCTGGTCTGGTCCAAGAATTCAGCACCGGGCGCCGCAGCCACCACCGCGGCCAGCGCAGCGATGGTCGCGCTGTCACGGCCCTCAGAAAAATTGGGGACGCACTCGATCAAAGCGGGCATGAGTAGGATTCGGAATCAACGGCCTTCGAGTACTTCCACGCGAGGGAAAATTGTCTGCCCACGCCGCATTACCATCGCCACCGGATTCATTCCGAAGTATAGCGGGATCTCACGGTAGTCTCCGCAATCCATCAGCAGCAGATCCGCCTGCATGCCGTATTGCAGCGAGCCCACGCGGGAGCCGATCCCGAGCGCATGCGCTGCGTTGATTGTGACCGCCGTCAGGGCTTCTTCGGGCGTCATCCGCATCTGCGTGCAGGCCAGTGCCATCACCATCGGCATGCTCACAGTCGGACTGGTGAGATTGTCGAATCCCGAAGCAAGCGCCACGGCCGCGCCGCCGTCGATTAACGCGCGAGCCGGTGCGTACTGTCCTTGCCCGCCATGGAAAGAACGGCCAGGCAGCAAGACCGCCACGGGATCGGACCCTGCCAAGGTCTTCGCGTGCGCCGGGCCGGCATCTTCCAAATCCAACACTGCCGTCACGCCCGGCGTACGGCAGGCAAGGCCAACCGACTCGCCCTTCGTCTCGACCAACGCCGGCAAACCGAGGCGGGCTGCGCAGGCTAAGTAGCCTTCCACGGCGTCGTCAGGAAATCCATCACCGATCGCCACGCCGCTCAGCAGATGTTTGCCGCAAGCAGCCGGTAGCAGCGCGGTGGCCAAACGCTCAAGCGTTTCCCAGGGGTTTGCGGCGCCGCCGCGCTGCCACGCTCTTGATGTCGTGTAGAGAAGTGGCGCCAGGTCCAAAGGGGCCGCGCGCAGCCGCTCCAGAGTACGCAGGGAGCGCAGTTCGGTCTCTTCGTCCAGCCCATAGCCGGAGGATCCGGCCACCGTGGTGCTTCCGAATCGCATAAATTGGCGCAGACGTTTCCGGCCTTCGAGCTCCAGCCGTTGGGCAGACCAAGCCTTGTAGGCGCGGGAAGAACCGGTGAACGAGTCTTCCCCCGCGTCACCGGGCAAGCGTGGCGGGCCGCACAGCAGTTGCGTGAAACAGTCGATAAATCCGGGCATCACCACGCGTCCGGACACATCCAGATCGTCGGCCTTGCGCGCCTCCGCCAACCGTTCCACGCGCCGCGTAGGACCCACATGCTGGATCACACCATCGGTAATCAGGAGCGCCCCGTCGGGAATGACGTGAATTTCCCCCATCGCCGAACCGCGGCGGGGACCGCTTGCGCCTGACATAGTCAAAAGCTGGCGGGCGCC
Organism: Acidobacteriota bacterium; assembly: GCA_043755595.1. Lineage (GTDB taxonomy): Bacteria > Acidobacteriota > Terriglobia > Bryobacterales > Bryobacteraceae > VFZP01. The sequence continues at coordinate 54,537 of JAYUSQ010000257.1, forward strand.
TCGTACAAGTAGGCTCTTCAGATAAAGATCTCAGCCGCTAAATTAGGCTCCAGCGAAACTTGACGGTACCATCAGTATTATAAGGACAAGCACGTCAAAAACCACTACCCGCAAAAGCGGCGCCGAAGCGGTGAAGAGGACCCTCGATCGGGTGATCTCGCAAGCCGGAGTCGGCTCCCGCACTGAGGCGCGTCAATGGATACTCCAGGGCCGCGTCGCCGTCAATGGCACGGTGATCAAGGCGCACGATCATTGGGTCGACCCCGGCCGCGACCGCGTCACGCTCGACTCCAAACCAGTCGTGCGGCAGGAGCGCGTCTATGTGCTGCTGTACAAGCCCAAAGGTTACGTGTCTACTTATAAGGATCCCGATGGGCGGCCAACCGTCTACTCCTTGATTCCAGAGATCGGACAGTTTGTCGGCACCGTGGGCCGGCTCGATCTTGACACTTCCGGACTGTTGCTTCTGTCGAACGACCATGCGATGGCCGACCGGATTACAGACCCCGTCTCGCACGTCGAAAAGGAGTATCTCATCAAAGCGTCGCACTTACTGACGGACGAACAACTCGATCAGCTTCGCAAAGGAGTTACGCTCGACGATGGCCCCACGCGGCCGGCCCGTGTCGAGCGGGTGCGGGATTCGGGCAAGTACACACACTTCACCATCGTGCTGACCGAGGGACGGAATCGTCAGGTGCGGCGCATGGTGGAGGCAATCGGCAGCCACGTGCTGAAGTTAGTGCGCACGCGGATTGGGCCGCTTACTTTGGCTGGGTTGAATATCGGTTGTTACCGGCATCTTACTCAACCGGAAGTACGGGAATTGGCGGAGCTGAGCGGGACCGGGGAGCCAGGACTCAAAAAGACCAAGCCGCTAGTCTTGCGGGGGCGCTAACTCAGCGATGAGTGCGCATAGCCGCACGATATCATCCGCCGACGTCTGCCAGTTCCCAATCGCCATACGCAGCACATAGCGTCCGTCAATCACCGTGTGCGAGAGAAATGCGCGGCCGCTGGCGTTGATCGCCTCCAGCAACGCGCGGTTCTCATCGTCTGAGCCTCGATACCGGAAGCAGACCAGGGAAAATTCGATGGGCGCGGCGATTTCAAACCGTCCCTCCGCGATCAGACGGCGCGCGAAATCAGCCGCCATGCCGCAATGCGATTCAATCATCGCGGCCACGCCGATGCGGCCATAAGATCGCATCACGAACCAGAGCTTCAAAGCGCGAAAGCGGCGGCCAAGCTGGAAGCTGTAGTCCATCATGTTGACGGCGGCGGGGTCTGCGGCGGTGCGGAGAAACTCGGGAACCAGACTGAAGGCGCCACGTAGAGTCTCCGGGTCGCGCGTGTAGAAGGCGCACAAGTCAGAAGGCGTCAGCAACCATTTGTGCGGATTGACTACGAACGAATCGGCGCGCTCAGCCCCGGCCAGATGATGGCGATACTTCTCCGAAACCGCCGCTGCGCCTCCGTAAGCCGCGTCGACATGCAGCCATAACTTCTCGCGCTCCGCGATAGCCGCAATCTCGGGCACTGGATCGACGCTTGCAACGCTAGTAGTTCCCACCGTGGCGACGACGCAAATGGGCGCCTTTCGCGCCGCGCGATCCGCCGCGATCATCTCAGCCAGTGCCTGGGGCTGCAACCGGAAGGTAGTATCGACGGGGACCCTGCGAATCGCGTCGAGCCCGAATCCCACTGTCATTGCCGCTTTGTCCACAAAGGAATGCGCCAGCTCTGAGCAATAGACCGTGTACGCGCGACCGGCGTTGCCGAGAGAGCGCGATTGCGGATCGGCCCGGTGGCGCGCGCAAGCCAGGACATGCACGCCCGCCGTGGAAGCAGTGTCGTGAATCATGCCAAACCATTCTTCCGGCAGCCCCATCCACTGCGCGAGCCAACGCAGCGTCACCTGCTCAAGCTCCGTACATGCGGGCGAGCTTTTCCAAAGCATGCCGTTGACGTTGAGCGCCGCGCAGAGCGCTTCGGCCAGAATCGCCGGCGGGGTGCCAGAGTTAGCGAAGTAAGCGTGGAAAGCCGGGTGATTCCAGTTGGTGTTGGCCGGAACGATCCGGTCGCGAAAATCGGCTAGGATCCGGCTCATCGCTTCCGGTTGTTCGGGACCCCGCGCCGGCAGTTCAGCTGTCAATTCGCCGGGGCGCACGGGCGGCAGCACCGGACGGACACGGATCGTTTCGAGGTATTCGGCGATCCAATCGACGACTTCGCGGCCATGTTGGCGAAATTCATCCGGCGTCATGTTAGTCAAGGATTGGGAGGCTAAGGATCGACAGCACCGAGGCGCGCGCGTCGTCGCCCTCGACCCCGACGCGATAGTCGGCCAGCGCGTAGGCCGCCTGGCGTTCCTTGAACAGAGCTGCAAATTTTTCCGGGTCCCGAGCGAGAGGCCGATGAGTTTGAGCGGCTATGCGCGCGCGGATGAGTTCAAACGGCGCGTCGAGCCAGAGTGTGATCCCGTTGCCACTGAGCATTTCGAAGTTGTTCGCCTGGGCAAACGCGCCTCCACCCAGCGCCACCACCATCGGTTGGCCATGTTGCGCGGTGCGCACGCGCCTCGCCAGCGCCTCATGCTCCCTCTTGCGGAACTCGGCCTCGCCGTGTTGTTCGAAAATCTCGGGAATCGTCAGGCCGGAGGCGGCCTCAATCTCCTTGTCGAGATCGGAGAAGGTCCAGCCCAGTTCGTCGGCGAGCGCGGCGCCGATGGTGGTTTTACCGGAGCCCATGAAGCCGACGAGATAGAGGGCCGGCGTGCGAATCAGTCTAATGTCCATGGCGCCTCGTTCGGCTATTGTCCCATCTTAAGGTCGCGATAGATTCGTTCGAGAATCCGGTCGGCCAGGCTTGGGGCCAGCACGTAAAAAAGCTGGAGCAGGGCGCCCATCGAAGGCGCCGTCACCGTGCGCTTCTCGCGCTCTACGCCACGGACCAGCGCTTCGGCGCACTTCTCCGCCGTGATCGCGAATTTCTTCATGGCCCAAAGCCGGTCAGGCGGACGGCCTGCGAGCGAGTGGTCCTGGAAGCCGGTCTTCACGTAGCCGGGACACACGGTAACGCAGCGAATGTTGAACGGCTTGAGTTCGATGCGGAGCGTGTCGGTGGTGGCGCTCAAAGCGAACTTGGTAGCCGTGTAGTTAGTGAACCAGGGCAACGGAACTTTCCCGGCGATCGAGCTCACGTTCACAATCATTCCGCCCCCGGCCGCCTGCATATGAGGCACCACCAATTGCACCAGTTCGAGTACGGCGAACACGTTGAGCTCATACATCCCGCGCACTTGCGCCATGTCCGCTTTGTAGGCGGGCACGTACATACCGACACCCGCGTTATTCACCAACACATCAATGCGGCCGAACTCCCGCAACGCCGCGTCCACGGCTTGTTGCCGGACCTCCGGCTTGGTGATGTCGCCCACGACCGCGATCGCTCCGCCTGCCTCCGCCGCCACGCGCTCCAGCTTATCTTTGCTCCGCGCCACCAGCACCTGTTTGGCGCCGCGCCGGTGAAACGCCCGCGCGGCCGCCGCGCCAATACCCTCGGAAGCGCCGGTCAGAAGAACTACTTTCCCGTTTAGATCCATGCAATGCCGATAATGGTTAGTATGCACGAGGACCTACTGCTACCGCTGTTTCCGCTCGGCGTCGTGCTGCTGCCGCACAACCAATTGCCGCTGCACATTTTCGAAGACCGGTACAAGGCGATGATCGGACAGGTCATCGCGGCGGGCGCCGAATTTGGGGTGGTGCTGGCGGCCGGCCGCGAGGGGTTGATGCCGAACGGTTGCACGGCCACCGTCGAGGAAGTGGCCGAACGCTATCCCGACGGGCGGATGGACGTCATCACGTTGGGCCGCCGCCGTTTTGTCATCGAGTCCGTCGATACCACGCTTGAATATCTTCGCGCGACCGTTTCTTATTTCGACGACGACGACAGCTCGTCGACGGTCGAGTTGCGCCGCCGCGCGATCCTCGCTTGTCAACGCTTACGGTGGCCGGATGACGACCCGGAAGAGCGTCAGTTTGACCTAGAGAGCCCGCAGTTGAGCTTTCAATTGGCGCGGTATGTCGCCGATCTGGACTTCCGGCAACAATTCCTGGTGATGCGGTCGGAATCGGCACGGCTGGAGCGGCTGATCGAATATGTCCCCGGTTATGTGGCGCATTCCGGGCAAGCAGAACGGCTCAAGGAAGTGGCCGTCAAAAATGGCCATGGCCACCTGCCTCCGGGCCTGGTGAAGGGGTCATGAGCGGGACCGGCGCGCCAATGGATTTGTGGATCGACGCTGACGACACATTGTGGGAGAACAACGTCTATTTTGAGCGGGCGTTTGCCGAGTTTGCCGGCTATCTGGCACACTCGCGGCATTCGCATGATGAGGTCCGCGGGCTGCTGGACGAGATCGAGCACGTCAACAACCGCATTTACGGCTATGGCTCGGCCAACTTCGCGCGAAATCTCGAACAGTGCTTCGAACGGCATTCCGAGCGCGGCATCGACGACGCCGATCGCGCGCGGATCCAGCGGTTCGGTCACGATTTGTTTCATCATCCGCTGCAGTTGATCGAGGGCGTGGAAGAAACTCTCGCCTATTTGACTGCGCGCCACCGGCTGATGTTATGTACGAAAGGCAATCCGGCCGAGCAGCAATCAAAGGTGGAACGTAGCGGATTGGCGCGGCACTTTCAGCACGTGCAGGTGGTGAAGGAAAAAGATGTGTGCTGCTACAGTGCCTTGGCATTGGAGCGGGGCGTGGCGCAAGCACAGTGCTGGATGATCGGGAACTCGCCGAAATCGGATATTAATCCCGCGCTCGCGGCCGGACTGGGAGCCGTATACATTCCACACAAAAACACGTGGCACCTGGAACAAGAGCCCGTGCCAAACGGCCACGAGCGGCTACTGGTGCTTGAAAGCTTCACAGCGTTGCGGCGGCATTTCTAAAACCGGTCGCTGACGCTCGCGGCTCAGTTCGGAGCCCTCGCGACTATGGCTTCTTCGGTTCCGTTTTCGGAACCTCGACGGGCTTAGGCGCGTCGCCGGTGACGGGGTCGCCGAAGGTAATCGTCGACTCGGCCTTGAATCGCTTGTAAGCTTCGTACTTGACGTTCATGCGTATACGCACCGCTGGCCCGTCGTTGAAGAACAAAGTGTCGTTGGCCACCGTGTAAGTCGGGAACCAATACTTACCGTCGATCTGTTCACGGTAGGTTTCAAACTTGGGAAACTTGTAGTCGAATCCCTTCTTCACCAAACCCGTGCCCCGGCCGTAGGACTTGACGATTTGCAACTCCTCCCGGTCCACCCAGACCATGCCGGAGAAATAGCGTTTACCAGCCTCCATCTTCTTGGGCTTGACGGCAAAAGCGTAGCAGGCGATTTCGTCAAGCGTCTCGTTGCCAAGGTAGCGGACGTAGTAAAGATCGATATCGCGGCTGGTCAGCACAAACGGCTGCGTGGTGCGCAAATCCTGCTCGTCTTCCGGCGTCAGACCGATCATATTCAGCGTCGGGACAGGGGCGCGCACGATCCGCTCGTTACGCTTCCCGTCCGCCGTGAAGAGAATATCGGAAACCACCTCATACTTGCCGCCGGCCGCGCCTGAGTTACCGTCAAACTCGCGCACCAGCGCCGTTTGGCGGTAGGTGTAGGCCTCGCGGGCTTTGGCGAACTCAGCTTCTTTTTCCGCGAAACTTTTGATAATCGTCTGGATCTCGGGCTCGGTCGGGTTGGCCTTGTCGGCAAACGCCACCGCCGAGGCAAGAGTGAGGGTCAGGATGGCCGTGCGCATGGTTCTCCTTATTATGGGATGTTCCACCGGCGTTTGGGGTTTCATCTTCCTGGGCGCCGATCGTGCCAGAATAGGGGCAGCCGTGTTGACCGCCTCAGCCTACGATGTTCACGTGGAGCAACTCCAGCAAAGCATCAAACGCCTGCACGAGATTCTCACTGAGGCCCGCATCCCCTACCGCATCGTAGGCGGAATGGCGGTCTTCATGCACGTGGCTGAGCGTGATCCTCTCAGTGCGCGTCTGACCAGAGATGTCGACGCCGCGGTGGCCCGCGAAGATCTTCCTCGTCTGATCGAGGCCGCGCGGAAGGCTGGGCTTGATTATCGACACGCTGCGGGAGTCGACATGCTGGTGGACGCGGACGTTGGCGGCCGGGCACGCTCGGCGGTCCACTTGATCTTCATCGGTGAGAAGGTGCGGGCCAGCGACTACGAACCAGTCCCAGGTTCGAGCCCAAGCCGCACCGAAGAAGGGATCCTCATCGCGCCCGTCGCCGATCTGGTCCGCATGAAGCTGACGAGTTTCCGATTGAAGGATCGGGTTCATATCCAGGATCTCGATGCGGTCGGCCTCATCACCCCGGAAATCGAGGCGGCCCTGTCATCGGAATTGCGAGCGCGGCTCGTCGAAGTGCGTGCGTCGGACTAGCGGCGGCTGAAGCTCGGCAGTTGCACCAAATCGCCGGCTGGAACCGCCTCCACCGGATGGCCCGCCTTCCGCCACGCATTTAAGCCGCCCTGAATCACGAAAGCCTCGTACCCTCGATCGCGAAGTGCCCGCGCCACGCGCAGGCTGGTGGCGTCGCGCAGTCAAGTGCAGTATAGGTAGATCTTCTTGGCTTCGGGCAACTCATGCATCGCCTCTGTCAGGCGGTTCGGCTCAAAGCGATTGGAGCCCTTAATCCTGATCGCTTTCGCCCCATAGTAGCCGTGGCTCCGGACATCGAATACCAGCAAGCCGTCCGCGCACTCTTCCATCACCCGGGCGACTTCGTCAGGCTCCACGCGCGGGATGTCCAGGAACTCCGACCGCAGACGCCGCGCCATGTAGACGCGATAGACGATATACGCGAGCATGCCGAGCAGCAGGAGCGTCTTGGCAACCTCGCCCGCCGCCGCCATACGCATCGCAATGCCGCCGAGGAAGCCGCTAAAAAGGTAGCCCAAGCCAAAGTAAAACCCGGCATAGATCAGCGCGCCGGCAACATCGAACAAAAAGAATTGCCCGGGGCTCATCTTCAAGCTTCCCGCCAGCGGAGCAGCCATCGTATTGATGCCGGGAATGAACTTGGTGAACAGCAACGCCACGCGCCCGCGCTTGTAAAAGGCTTCGGCGGCCTTGTGAATGCACGATTCGCGGTTCATGCTCATGCGGCACAAGAAGCCCAGAAAAAACCAACCGGTATAGCGGCCGGTGAGGTAAAGCAGTGTGTCGCCCAATAACAATCCAGCCAAGCCCGCTGCGAAGGTTGGTGCAACCGCGAGCCGGCCTTGATCGGCCAATGCCCCCGCGCTTAGCAGAGCCAACGCAGCGGGAAGCGGAATACCGATCGCTTCCACAAAACAAAGCGCGCCCAGCATGAGAATGCCGTGCCGTGCGATAAGAGCGAGTACGTCCACGATTGCTCAGTTCCCACCCGTCGGCGGTAGAAGCGATTGGAAGAAGGGCGTGGTCGACGTCAATCCTTTTAGTATGCCTAACAAATGGGGCGCCGGAATGCGCCGGCTTCAGATGTGATGAAATGGATTCGTGACTTCCGCTTGGAAACTGGGCATGTTCGGCCTGACCGGCTTGGCGGCGACAGCCTGGGCCGCAGACCCGCCCGATTCTCGGGATTTCTTTGAAAAGCGGGTCCGTCCCGTCTTCGCCCGCAACTGCCTGGCATGTCATAGCGCCACTCGCATGGGCGGACTGGACATGGCCAGCCGCGAAGGGTTGTTGAAGGGCGGAACCTCCGGTCCGTCAATCATTCCGGGCAACGCCAATCAGAGCTTGCTAATCCAAGCCGTCTCGCATCAGCACGAGAAAATTCGCATGCCGCTACAGCAGGCGCGGCTCGCCGGCGATCAGATTTCCGATCTGGTGGAGTGGGTGAAAGCCGGCGCGTTCTGGCCGGAGCCGGTAGCGGCGCCCGCTGCATCTGCCACCGCCAAGTACACGATCACTCCAGAGCAACGCGCGTTCTGGTCGCTTCAGCCGGTCAGGAAACCCGCCCCGCCTGCCGTGAAAAACGCCGCGTGGGCGAAGACGGACATCGACAGGTTCCTGCTCGCCAAGATGGAGGGCAAGGGCGCTGGTCCGGTTGAGGCGGCTGACCGCCGTACCCTGGCTCGTCGCGTCTACTATGACTTGATTGGACTCCCGCCGACGGCCCGGCAAATCGACGAGTTTGTTAACGACACCGCGCCTGATGCCTGGGCGAAACTCGTGGATCGCCTGCTTGCTTCGCCGCGTTATGGCGAACGCTGGGGCCGGTACTGGCTGGATCTCGCTCGATACTCCGACGACCGGCTGGAGTCCGAAGTCGACGCACCGTACGCCAATGCTTTCCGTTACCGCGACTGGGTGATTCGATCCTTTAATCAGGACCTTCCGTTCGATCTCTTCGTCAAGGCGCAGATCGCGGGCGACCTCCTCGAAGTGGACAGCGCCAAACAGCAAAACCTGGCGGCCGGCCTGGGATTTTATGGCCTTCGTCCAGATACGCAAGACGATCGTGTCGATGCCACCGGGCGCGTGTTTCTCGGCCTCACGACCGGCTGCGCACAATGCCACAACCATAAGTTCGATCCGATTCCAACCACTGACTACTACGCTTTGCAAGGCGTGTTTGAGAGTACGGAGAACGCCGAAATTCCGCTCGCGCCCGAAGCGATCGTGAAAGAGTATCAGGCGCGCGAGAAAGCCGCGAATGACAAGAAGCTACAGATTCGCGACTTCCTGCATGCACAGGCGCAACAACTGGCTGAGATGCTGGCGCAGCAGACGGTTCGCTATATCGCGGCGGTGCGGGCGAATCCTGGAGCTGATCTGAAAACGGTTGCCAGCCGCGAGCAACTCGATGTCGAGACCCTCGACCGCTGGGCCAAATATTTGGCGCGCGGCGAGTGGGAACATCCTTTTCTAAGAGACTGGAAGAGCCCGAACTTCGACGCCGCTCGCTTCCAGTCCGACGTGCTGGCGGTCTGGAAAGAGCGCAAGACTGTCGACGACGAGAACACGTTCCGCCGCACCGAGGCTAAGAAGAAAGGTCCGAAGGCGGTGTTCGAGCCGACGTCTTTGAAGACCGAATCGTTCTATCTATGGCGCGATCTCTTCTTCAACGATTTCTACGGCAACGAATTTAAGCAGGAAGACGATGGGCTGCTTTACTACGGCCCCAATCGCGGCTATCTCGAGTCCGACGGCGCCATCGAGCGTTTCCTTCTAGGCGGCTGGAAAGACCATCTGGAAAGACTCCGCGCCGAGGCCAAAGAGCTGCGCGCGCTGGTTCCACCGCAGTATGCCTTCCTTCACGGCATCAAGGATTCGGCCAAGCCCAAAACCGAGCGCGTGCAAATCGGCGGCAAGCCGGAGAATCTCGGCGAAGAAGTGCCGCGCCGGTTCCTGACGGCTTTGTGCGAGGGCGACCCCGCGCCTTTTCAGCAAGGCAGCGGACGTCTGGAATTGGCCGAGGCGATCGCGAACGCGAAGAATCCCTTGACGGCGCGCGTGATGGCGAATCGGATCTGGCATCATCATTTCGGCAAGGGGATCGTCCGCACACCGAGCGATTTCGGCTTCATGGGAGACCGTCCGAGTCACCCCGAATTGCTGGACTATCTGGCCGCGCGGTTGATCGAATCGGGTTGGTCCATGAAGGCCATGCACCGTGAAATTCTAAATTCGGCAGTCTACCAACTAAGCACGGTTGGCGCGGGACCGGCAGCGGATCCGAATCGGGAAATCGACCCCGAGAACCGGCTGTTGTGGCGCGCCAATATGCATCGTCTGGACGCTGAGGCGATGCGCGATTCACTGCTGGCGGTCACAGGAGAACTGGATACCACGGCGGAAGGCGCGCCCATCGCATTCGCGGATCCAAAGAACGTACGCCGCACCGTCTACGGGCTGGTGAGCCGTCGCAAGCTCGACGGCACGCTCGCACTGTTCGACTTTCCCAACGCCAACGCCACCAGCGAAAAGCGCAGCGTCACCATCACGCCGACGCAGCAGCTCTATTTTCTCAACAGTGAATTCCTGATGGAACGCGCCAAGCGCTTGGCCGCGCGGCTGACCGGCGGCGACGACAATGCGAAATTGCGTAGCGCCTACACGTCGATTTTCGGCCGAGTCCCCAACGAGGAAGAAACGCGCCTCGGGCTCGCCTTCGTGCGCCAGGGCCGCGAGCGGTGGCCGATCTATGTGCAGGCGCTGCTCGGGTCCAACGAATTCATGTTTGTGAATTAATGATGAGGAGTCAATCGAAAATGAACAGGCGCCAAGCCCTCCAAACGATCGGCAACGGATTCGGGATGCTCGGATTGTGCGGGATGTTGGCGGGCGCCGGACAAAATCCCATGGCGCCGCGCCAGCCTCACTTCCCGGCGAAAGCGAAACGGCTGATCTACCTGTTCCTCAACGGCGGCCCCTCGCAAGTCGATACATTCGATCCCAAACCGCTGCTCACCAAGTATAACGGGCAGGCGATTCCTCCGGAGTTCTTCAAGGACGAAAAGTTCAGGAAGACCGCGCAAAACGCACGGCTTCTGGGCTCGCCGTTTGCTTTCAAAAAATGCGGACAGAGCGGCCTCGAAGTCAGCGAGTTGTTCCCGCAATTGGGGCGGCGCATCGACGACGTGTGCGTGGTCCGGTCCATGCATACCGACCTTCCCGCGCATCCGCAAGCGATCACGCAGATGAGTTCGGGACGGCTGATTGCCGGCTTCCCGTCGATCGGTTCGTGGATCGCCTACGGCATCGGTTCGGAGAATCAGAATCTGCCCGGCTTCATCGCCATGTGTCCGGGCACTCCTAATGTCGGGGCCGAGTTGTGGAGTTCCGGTTTTCTGCCTGCGTCCTATCAAGGCACCTACGTGCCGTGCGACGAGCATGACGCCGAGAAGATGATTCAGAACCTGCGCAACACCCGGATTGGGCGCGATGACCAACGCCAACAACTGGAATTGACGCAGTTGCTAAACCGGCTCGACGTCGTGCGCCGAGGAGCTGACCCTATGCTCGAAGGCCGGATTCACGCCATGGAGACCGCCTTCAATATGCAGGTGGAAGCGATGGACGCATTCGACGTCTCGCGCGAAACACAGGCGATGCGTGAGCGGTACGGCGTCCCGGAGCGTCCGCCGGAGATGAACACCAAGATGCGGTCCGCCACGCGCGACGGCGATTTTGCCCGCGGGTGCCTGATCGCCCGGCGTCTGGTGGAGCGCGGCGTCCGCGTGGTCCAGTTGTACTTTGGCGAAGACATTCCGTGGGACAGCCATCACGACATCATGGTCCACAAAAAGCTGGCGATGCAGGCCGATCAACCCATCGCGGCGTTGCTGACGGACCTGAAGGCTTCGGGCCTGCTGGATGAAACGCTGGTCGTCATCGGCGGCGAGTTCGGCCGAACGCCTTCGGTTGAAGTCACTGGCCGCATCAACGTGCAGAACGGCCGGGACCATAACCATCGCGGCTTCACCTACCTGCTGGCGGGCGGGGGCGTGAAGGGCGGCATCGCCCACGGGGCCACCGATGATTTCGGCTTCGCCGCAGCGGAGCAGCCGGTACACTTGCACGATCTACACGCGACGATCCTGCATCAGATGGGGCTCGACCACAAACGCCTGACCTACCGCCAGAGCGGGCGCGACTTCCGGCTGACGGACGTGGCGGGCAACGTCGTGCGCGAGATTCTCACTTAACTCACGGCGGCTCACGGCTGGTATCCTTGTGGTCGATGAACCCGACCGTCCGGCTCCCCCTTGCTCTCCTGTGTTTCGCCGGATCCCTGTGGGCTCAAGGCGTCGTGACCACGGTTGCAGGAACCGGGTGGATCATCCCTAAGCTGACGATGCCGGGCGCTGAAGCGCCGCTCGGCTTGGTACGGTCGATGGCGATTGGCCGCGACGGAAGCCCGCTGGTCCTAGACTCGCTGAATCACATTCTGTTTCGCGTGTCGCCCGACGGCGTCTTCACCTCGGTCGCCGGTAACGGACTCGCGGGCCGCGCTGGCGATGGCGGCCTTGCCACGCGCGCCGCTTTGGATTTTCCCAGTGCGATGACGGCCGACACGGCGGGCAACATCTATATCGCCGACTCAAGCGGAACGCGTATCCGAAAAGTCGACACGAACGGTATCATCACCACGATTGCTGGCGGAGGCACGCGAGAAGTGGGCGACGGCGTTCTAGGGTTGGAGGTCCGGTTCCAAGAAGTCAACAACATGGCGGCCCTGCCTGGCGGAGACATACTGCTGGTTGACGAGAACACTAGACGGATTTTCCGGATCGATGCCGGCGGCACGTTGCGCCTATTCGCGGGCAATGGAAATACCGCGTGCGGCACTGGCCTTGATGGACCGGCGCTCGAAGCGGCATTGTGCGATCCGCGCGACCTGGTGGTGGATCCAGCGGGCGTTCTCTACTTCATCGATACGGTCTCGCCGGAGTCGTTCGGCGGGGTGGTCCGGAGGGTCGGGGCCGACGGCGTCGTTTCCACCTTCGCCGGCAGCGGCGCATTTGGCCGTCCTTCCACGGGCGCTACGGCGGCTGAGTCCCCGCTGGAGCCGATTGCCTTGGGGTTGGACCGCGCCGGCCGCCTGATGATCGCCTCTGGTTTTGTGGCGGTCGACTTGGCACATCGCACGGACCTGGTTCGTATCGAAGACGGCCGCATCACTCTGATTCCGGCAAAAGCGATCGATGAATTGATTGCGACAGCCTTGACCACCCTCTCCGACGGAACCATCGCGATTGCCACTTTTCAGCCCACGCGTATCTCACGCCTCCGCGCAGATGGAACGGTTGAACACTTTGCCGGAACGGGACGTTTTGGTTTCGGGGGCGACGGCGGGCCGGCAGCCTTGGCCCAACTCAACTCACCAGCCGGGGTGACCGTGGATTCATCCGGGAATCTGTTCATCGCCGATTCCGCCAACGGCCGCATCCGCCGGATGAACCGGCAGGGACGGATCGAAACGGTAGCCGGCAACGGACAGTTTGTACTCAGCGTCAACACTGGAGACATCAATGCCACGCCCGCCGTGACGTCGCCGCTACTGCTTCCGATCGGCATCGTGGCGGCTCCAGATGGCCTGCTCTACTACTTCAGTGCCTTCGGGGTTCATGTGCTCGGATCGGACGGTATTCAGTACTCGGCCGCTTATGTCACCTCCGCTCCCGGCGGGCTCGCCCTCGACGCGCAAGGGCGATTGTTGATGGCCGATACGGCGGGTCAAATCGCCTTCCGTGTTGGGTCCGAAGGGGCGGCGCTGCTCGCCGGCGAATATGGCGTCGCGCGGTCCACCGGAGACGGCGGCTTGGCAAGCAATGCATCATTGAGCAACCCGGTGGGCATCGTGGCCACACCCGACGGATCGATTTATATCGGCGAAGGGGGCGGCAACCGCGTACGCCGGATCGCGCCGAACGGCTTCATCTCCACGTTCGCTGGAACCGGCGCTTCCACTACGGTCATGCCCGGAACGCGAGCGCGCGCTTCGGAGACACCGATAGACGCTCCCAGCGGGCTGGCAGTCGACGGCGCCGGCAATCTGCTGGTTCGCAGCAACGGCTACATCAGCCGGATCACGCCCGCTGGCGAACTGAGTGTGATCGCGGGCGTGGGCCCCAAGGGGGTGATTTATGGCGACGGCGGTCTGGCTACTCAAGCGGCGCTGTCGGCAGTCGGCGGCATCGCGGTGGATCGCGACGGGAGCATCTATTTCACTGAGGCCGATCACAATCGAGTCCGGAAGATTCTCGCTAGCCCTCCGTCGTTTCAGGCCAACCCCGCGCTGCTGGAATTCACCGGCGCGTCTGGCGGAGCGGCGCCGCGCCCGAAGACGGTCACGGTGCTTGGCGGAGTACCGAGTCTCGGCTTCATGGTGCGTCTCCGCACCACCAGCGGAGGCAACTGGCTCAGCGCCAGCTCAGCGGATGCGGTTACACCGCACTTACTACAGATCACCGTCAACCCCGCATCGCTCGCACCGGGAAGTTACTCGGGCACGATAGAGCTCGACGCTGCCCTTGGCGCGCCCCGCTTGCTTTCCGTCGCCGTACGCTTCGTCGTCGGCGCCGCGTTGCCGCCCGAACTCCAGATCGACCAGAGCGCGCTATCGTTCACTTACCCGCGCACGGCTCGGCGCCGCAGTCAGTTACTCGTACTCACTAACGCGGGCAGTGGCGCCATCACCTATGAAGCCGTTGCGTCCAGCGGCAGTTTCGTCGCGTTGACGCCCGCGCGTGGAACGGTTACGGCGGGCACTCCGCTGGCGTTGCGCGTCGAAGCTGAGCCGGGCACGCGGAGGTCCGGCGCCTATCGCGAGACCGTCACCGTTCGTTGGAGCGGTGGCACGAAAACGGTCAGCGTGGTGATGACGATTTCAGACCGCGAGCAGGCGATTCTGCTATCGCAAGCCGGACTCTCGTTCCAAGCGGTGGCACAAGGAGGCGTCGTCCCGCCTCAGTCTTTCCGCGTGTTGAATACGGGCAATGGATCGATGGCCTGGCGCGCGACGGCTTCGACGCTGGCAGGCGGACCGGCGTGGCTCCGCGTCTCGCCGGCCAGCGGAGTTTCCGATGCGGCGGCGCAAAGTTCACCGGCAGTCGAAGTCGCCATCGCGCAAAAGGATTTGGCCCCCGGCGTCTACTACGGGCTGGTGCAAGTGGAGTCCACCGGCGCGGCAAATACGCCGCATGTGCTAACAGTTTCACTGGAAGTTCTACCGGCGGGATCGCGGCCCGGTTCCTTGGTTCAGCCCCGCGAGTTGACGTTTCAAGTGCTCGAAGGGCAGTCGCCGAGTTCGGACGAATTGACCGTCTACAACCTGACCGCGTCGCCCCAGTCCTATCGCTCAAGCACGCGGCCGTTGGGCGCGAACCAGCAGATTCAATATGGGCCAATCGACGCGAGCGTGGCTCCGAACGATCCGCAGCGCATCGTTGTTCAACCAGATACCGCTAGCCTGCCGCCGGGCAAACATCGCGGCTCGATCGCGCTGCAATTCGACGATGGCACGGTGCGGCAGGTGGATGTGAACGTAGTGGTCGCCCCGCGTGGACTATCGACCACTTCTAAGCTAGATCCAAGGCGCGGCGCTGAGGGCTGCTCCCCCACCCTGCTGGTACCGTCAATTCGCTCGATCGGTCAAGCGGCAACGGTCGCCGCAGGATGGCCAACCGCCGTGGTGGCGGAGTTGCGCGACGATTGCGGGCGCACGGTGGACGACGGCGCAGTGACCATATCGTTCTCCAACGGCGATGCGCCCGTGCCGCTGCAATCGGTGAAAGATGGACTTTGGCACGGAACCTGGTCGCCCAAAGCGGGCGCGACTGGCGCGGTGACGATTCGCGTGCAAGCCGAGGAGCGCGTCTCGAACCTTCGTGGTGAACGTGAGATCGCCGCTGATTTGCGCCCCGGCCAGGATCCGCCCGAAGTGCAGGCCGCCGGTATCGTCAACACGCCTTCGCCGGCGGCCATTGCGCCGCTCGCGCCTGGCGGATTGATCACGGTGAACGGCTCGCGCATCACGGTGAATCAGACGTTGACCGCGCCGCCGCGCCAGAACCTGCCGGCCAGACTCCAAGATACCGAGATCATCGTGGCTGGCCGCCGTCTGCCGTTGTTCGCCGCATCGGCGGATCGCGCGCAAGCGATGCTGCCGTTCGATCTCGCGCCAAATACATCGCATCAGGTGTTGGTCCGGCGCGGGCTCACTTACTCAAAGCCCGTGGCTATCGATGTCGCCGCCGCACAACCAGCGGTCTTGCTCAATCCGCAGGCCGCCGCGACACAAGCATTGGCGGAGGTGCGCCGCCCCGGTGAATCGGCTGTCTTGAACACAGCAGCCAACCCAGCGCGGCCCGGCGATACCGTCGCGATTTTCTGCAGCGGGCTCGGTGCTGTGACGGGGGCACTCGAAGCGGGACAACTCACTCCCGGCGGTTCTGCGATTCGCCCCTCCACGGCCATCCGTGTGAAAATCGGCGGCGTAGATGCGACCGTGTTGCAGACCTCGCTGGTCGAAGGCGAAATCGGCAGATATCAAATCGTGTTGACCATTCCGGCCTCGGTGACGGCGGGCGACCGGGTGTCTGTCGAGATCGAAGCCGAAGGCCTCACCAGCGCGCCAGCGACGTTGGTAATCGGTGCCCGATGATTGGTTAGTTTGGACGCCCCATAAAATAAAACGTCAAGCGGGCGAGACACTTGTCCCGCCCGCTCGCCCTAAAAATTAAAGTAGCCGACCGCCTCAGCGCGATTACGCGCTGAACGAGCTGCCGCAGCCGCACGTCGACTTGGTGTTCGGGTTGGAAAACTTGAAGCCCGACCCCTCGATCGACTCGACATAGTCAACCTGCGCGCCTTCGAGGTACAACAGGCTAGCCTGGTCCACGAAAACCTTCAGGCCGCCGTAGGTGTACGTCTTATCAAGCATTTGCGGGTTGTTCTCAAAAGCCATCGAGTAGCTGAAACCGGAGCAACCTCCGCCAACAACCGCAATCCGCAACCCTGCGGGCTGGGGTTCCTGAGAAGTGAGAATTTCCTTCACCTTGACAATGGCGTCGTCGGTTAGCGTGATCATTCTGAAATCGCCTCCTGCAATGAGTACTTCAACATATAGTTTACAGTATCGACCGGCGTGTTGCCACCAGGCGCACGGGTCTCCATTGAAGAGATGCATTTCCCCATTCAAAAGATTCAGAGGCGTTGGCGCCCCCGAGTCTGTTATTTTTGAACGAGATCGGCGGGAATGAAACCCGTGGAGCGCGGGCTGCGTCGGATTCAGTGTTATGACCGGTGCAATGACAGCCACAGACGCTCTTTCGATCCCTATAGTAGGGAAGGCGAAAGCCAGAGTGGATCATAAGACCTCCGACGAAGCGGCCCTGGTTCGCCGCGTTCAACAGGGCGACGAAATGGCGTTCCGCGAACTCGTGGACCGCTATCAGTCCAAGGTCTTTTCGATCATCTATGGCATCCTGCGCAATCGCAACGATGCGGAGGATATCGCCCAGCAAGTCTTCGCGAAGATCTACTTCTCGGTCAAGAATTTCGATTTCCGATCGAGTCTGCTCACCTGGATCTACAAGATCACGGTAAACGAGTGTTACGACTATCTGCGCAAGAAGAAGGTTCGCAAGCTGGTCTACGAAAGCGATTTCACCGAAGAAGAATCGCAGAGGATGGAACGTGCTGAACCCGGCACCGATAGCAAATCGAATCTGGACGAGGATTTGGCGCGGCGCGATCTGGTATTGAAGCTGTTGGCCAAGGTGAGCGCGGAAGATCGGCAACTGCTCCTGCTGAAGGAAGTGGAAGGCCATTCGGTGGAAGAGTTGGCCTCGATTACCGGCATGAATGAGAACACGATCAAGGTGAAGCTGTTTCGCGCGCGGCAGAAGCTGGTAAAGTCGGCCGCACGCCTGATGCCGCGGTTCGGCATGTCGATTTTTGGCTGAGCATGAGGGTAGAGCGATGCGCGCGGCAGATGTTTTGTAGTAGAGTCAACAACACGGGCCAGTGTGACCCGGAGGATTTGGTTTAGTTTATGAATCGGCGAATTGAAGACAACCTGGAAGCGTATCTGGGCGGCTCGCTCGACGCAGCGGGCTTGGCTGATTTCCGTCGCGCGGTGGCGGAAGCCGATGGCGAGACTCGGCAGTTGATTGCCGGCATGGAAAAGCAGTCGCGGCTGATCGGTTCGGCTTTGCGGCCGAGCGGCGAATTCGACCCGGGCGCGGGCTTCTATGCCCGCGTGATGGACCGTATTGAAGCGCAGCGCGCAGCTTCTCCTTTTTGGGCGGCATTTCTCGAACCCCTCTTCTTTAAGCGGATGGTGATGGCATCGGCCACATTGATGCTTTTGCTCGCCATCACGCTTTTTACCGGCGGGCCTGACGATATGGCGATCGCCGCTGGCACGGGCCAGGCGCCGCACGTCATCATGGCCACCGATCCGGAACCGATGTTGACGGTCACGTCGGTCAGCGACGGCGCAGCTCAGGACCGCGACGTTGTGCTCGGCGATCTGACCACCTACCAGGAGTAATCGTAACCGCCATGAGTTCCGGCGCACGCAGTCCAAAGATCGCACTGGTGATCCTGTTGGTTTTTGGCTGCGGCGCATTGGCCGGAGCCGTTGCCGCCCGCTATCACTACCGCAGCCTGGCCGTTAAGGCCGCTTCCGCCACTCCTAAAGGATGGAAGGAAGGCGGCAAGGAAATGTCGGTCGAGCACTTTCGCAAGGAACTGAGCTTGAGCGAATCGCAGACAAAGGAAGTGGGCGAGGTGCTCGACGACTTCATGAAGTACTACCAGACCTTGCAGGCCCAGATGGACGACGTGCGCGCCAATGGCAAGGACCGGATCGTCAACATCCTCAGCCCCGAACAACGCGATAAATTCAGCCGCATGATGACGGAGCTTCAGTCGCGCCAACAGATCAAGTAGGGAACTTTGATATGCTGCCTACACGCAGCATATGTCGCTTTCTCATCCTCTAAAGGGCATCGTCCCGCCACTTCTTACCCCCCTGCTCACACCCGATTCGCTCGATGTCGAGTCGCTGGAGCGATTGCTTGACCACGTCATTCGCGGCGGCGTTCATGGCGTCTTCATTCTCGGCACCACTGGCGAAGGGCCCGCCCTGGGACTGAGTCTGGCCAAAGAATGCATCGTTCGCACCGCGACTGCGTTACGAGGCCGTGTGCCGCTACTGGTGGGCGTGACCCACGCTTCTACGAGCGACTCGCTGGAACTCGCGCGCGCCGCCGCCGACGCAGGCGCCGACGCGGTGGTGACCGCTGGGCCGTGCTACTTCCCCATCGCGCAAAGCGAACTCGCCGATTGGGCCAGGAACTACGCGGCGGCGTCGCCCTTGCCAGTGTTCCTCTACAACATGCCGAGTCACACTCATCTGCGGTTTGACGAAGCTACGGTAATGAATCTGGCGGCCGACACGCCGAACATCGTTGGACTCAAAGATAGCTCAGGCGAGTTGTTGTACTTGCATGGCTTGGTGCATTCTTTGCTCCCCAGCAGGCCGAACTTCACTCTGATGATCGGACCCGAGCAACTCACGCCGGAGGCTGTACTTTTTGGCGTCCACGGCGGCGTGAGCGGCGGCGCCAATCTGTTCCCCGCTCTCTATGTCGAGGGCTATCGCGCGGCCCTGGCGGGCGATGTGGCGGCCTTGCGCCACGTACACACGCGCGTGCTCGACGTCAGCCAGCGGCTATACTCGCTGGGTGCGTACGGGTCGAGCAGCTATCTGTGCGGCATCAAGTGCGCCGCCTCGGAGTTGGGGCTCATCCGCAACGTGCTCGCCGCGCCGTATCGCCCGTTCGAAGGCGCTCAACGTGAGCGGATTCGCGCGGAAGTGACCGCGCTCGCTCGTGAGTTACAGCCTGTGATAGCTTGAAGGGGTGACGAAGCAACTGTTGCTGACCGCGCTTATTGTGACTGCCGCCGCTTACGCACAGGAGGCGAAGGCTCCTGAAACGAAAGCGCCCGAGCTACCAGGCCCCGCCATTCCCCTTTGCTCTACTTTTTCAGGCGGCCCGGTGATGATTCTGGACGGATCCGCCAACCTGAAGTTCATCTACAAACCCACGGCTGCGGACCTAGCGCCACTATCGCTGGACGCGATGAAGAGCCAGTACGAAGCGCTGATGAGCAGGTTCGAAATCACGGTCAAAACCTTGCCGAATGGCGGAACGGTAACCACCGCATCGCCAACCGCTCCGAAGCCAGAGCCGAAATAGTCACTTATTACAGGGCACAATAACCGGCTGCGACTGCGTGGGCGTGGAGTGCTTGCTGTAGTCGTCCACGCGGCGCGTCGCCACATGAAATGTGTAGGGCTTGGCGTTGTTACAAGCGCAACTAACACCGGCCCGATACGGCGCGCCAGCGAACGATATGCGGACAAACCCCGGGCCGTCCGGCGTGGAGCCGTTAAACACACAACCCTTGGGTGTGTTGGTGATTCGATAGGTGGGATAGGGGATGGGCGGCGTGGCGTCGTTGGTCGCCGGAGCCCACGACAGCGTAAGCGTGCCCTTGACCTTGCCCGAGCCGGCCTTGACGTCTTCTACCTTGACCGCTTCCGGACCGCGAGGCTGAACACCAGCCGCGCCCTGGATTGCCGCCATCGAAAAAAGCAGAATCGGTTTCATCTTAGTGCGCCCCCTCGCCGATCTTCAACGCGCGATAGCCACCCTGAGCGCGATAGTAGAAGAACAATCCAGCGAAGATTACCGTCAACACGGCCGGCAGAATCGCTACGTAACGGAACGCGGCGGCTGCGCCGAATTGGTCATACCAGGAGCCCATCATCGGCAGGATAAAGGCGACCGCCAGATTGCCCGTCCCACCCATGACGGCCAAAGCAACCGGCCCGCCTTTCGGGAATTGTTCGCTGGTCACGCCCAACATCAAAGGCCAAAAATAAGCTTTGCCAACACCGAAAACCGTGGCCGCCATGAAAGCCTGCACCGGCGTGGCTACGCCGCTGAGCCAATACAGCCCGACACAGGACAACACCGCCGACGCCGTCAAAACAGTCATCGGAGACATGCCGTGAATCAATCCGCCGCCAAAGAAGCGCAGGAGAAACGCGAGGCCAGCCGTATAAACCAGAATCAGAATCCCTTGCATTCCGGCGAGGTTGGTGATCACCGAGCCGACCCATTGATCCGGACCCAATTCGGTCGACGCAGTCATCCACATGCAAATCCAAAAGAGAATGAACAGCGGCTTGAACAACTCGCCGATCATCGCGCCGTTGCTAACGCCTGCGGCGGCGCGTTCGGTAGCTGGGAATTTTTCCTTCCAAACCATCAGCGCGAAGACTATGGCGGGCAACGATATCAGCGCCAGCTTGATCTGCCAGCCGAACGTGCGCGTCTCAGCCGGCACCACGCCGGCGTCGAGTCCGAGCAGCTTGGTAATGAAATAGGAAGCCAGTCCGCCGATGATCAATCCACCGGGCCACCAGGCGTGCAAGATGTTCATACGCCGTGTTTTTTCGTCGGGAAACATGGTGGCGCATAGCGGATTAATCACGCCTTCCACCAACCCTTGCGACAATCCGAGAATCAGCATCGCGCCGTACAGGATATTAAAGGAACCTTCGTTGCGAGGCGCAAAAATGATTGCCAACGGCCCAATCAGGTAGCCTGCCGCCGACACAAGCAACAAGCGGCGCATCCCAAAGAAATCCACCAGGGACCCGCCAATCAGGATCGACAGGGTGAACCCCCAGAAAGCCGGCCCTAGGATGAGGCCCAGTTGTTCCTTGCTCAAATGAAAGTCAGCGCCAAGCGAATCGAGGATATCGCCCCGGATGGAAAAAACCATCGAAGTGGTGATAAGCGCGATGCAACTGGCGATGAACAGGCGACGAGGGTTCATGGGGGAGTAGTGTAGCAGATGGCTTAGAGGCTGCGGCCGTCGGGGCAACCGCGGGGCCCCAAGGCCTCCCACAATTCACGATGGCCGGCGAGCGACTCCTGATAGAAAGGCTGCCGCCAGGCGTACCAACTGATGGCCTGCGGACCCATCCACCGAAAGGTGCAGTTGAGGTCTCGGATCTCTTCCACGGTGGGCATCCGGGTGCCACTTGAGCAGCGCGCGCACCGGAAAGCCTGCCCGAGCATGATCGCTTCGGCTTGCATGAAGCGTGTCACATAGGCCAACTCCTCGCGCATCGACGTGACTAGCTCTTCCCGCTGGTACGGCTCTGCGGATTGGAAGGGGTAGAACCAGATCCCGGCGTAATCGGCCACCTGCGAGACATCCCGATACCGGAGTCCAACGCAGCGATTGTCGCGTTCCATCGACCCGCCTGGAGCCCAAAGGCTCGGTCGTCCAAAATCGTGATAGACCGGAGCTTGCGGCCAGATCTGCCGTATTTCGGTTCGCAATTGCCGCAATTCGGCCGCCGAATAGACCCCACACGGGTTATTTTCCCCGGTGGCTCGATCCAACCAGTAAGGCTCATTGAACCCGTAGATCGCCTTGGTGACGGCGCGCCGCTGGCCTGCGAATTCGATGAAGGCTCGGCCCGCAGGTTCGATCACCCACGCTCCGGCTTCCAGGCGATACGGATAGGGGTGGAGGCCAGCGATCAGTCGAATGCCAACCTTTTCGGCTGCATCGAAGACTTCGCGCCAATGTTGCGGATCGCGATCAAGCGAGACAATAGCAAATTGATGCCCCAAGCGCTTAAGTTGAGCGAAATCGTTGGGGTTTGCCCAATGTACTCCGGTTTCGATCGAACCGGCTGGAGTGGGGGCCTCGGCGCCGCTCATCCTGGACTCGGCGCGCCATGAGTAGGCCGCCAGGAAAACGCAGCCGGCACAAAAAGCGCTGATGAGAAAACGGCTCGGCATCTTCCCCTCAATGATAGTGAGAAAAGGCGCGCAAGGCCACCAGTTCGGGTACTTGACCTTTACGGTTCATCACACTGGAACGTAGGTACTACCCCTCCAAAACCTAACCCGGCTGGGCAGCGAAACGCTGTGATTTCAGTTGGGGAGCTTCTGCTCTGGCGGCTTCGCTCCGCTCGCGATCTTCTTCTGCAACGCGGCCATCAGCCGGTTCTGCACGGCGGGCGGCACATCCTGCGGCTCCTGCCCCTTATAGACTTGGATAGTCTTCTTCGTGGTGTCGAAGATCACCCAACAGTTGGGACAACTGGTGACGTGCTCTTCGACGTGACGCCGGGACTCCGGGTCCTTTGAGTCGCACAAGTACTCGTTGAGCCACCCCAGAAACTCCTTACATGTAAGCAAACAGTTCGTCCCCCTGGCGCTTAAACAAGCGGGTAAGTTTCTCGCGCAGCTGGAGGCGGGCTCGCAGCAGGCGGCTTTTGACGGCGGGCACGGTCAGTTCCAACGCCTCGGCCGTTTCTTCTGTGGATAACTCTTCGACGTCGCGGAGCAGGAACACGGTCCGGTAGATCGGGTCGAGTTCGTCCACGGCGTCGTCCAGAATTTTGCGAAGCTCGGTTTGCGAAAACTTCGTTTCGGGCGTCTGCTCCCAGACGGCTACTTCGCGCACCACTTCGTCTTCGCCGGTATCGACCGGCTCATCGAGTGAAACCAATTTGTTGGATTTGCGTTTCCGCAGTTTCATCAGCGATTCATTCACCGCGATGCGCACGATCCAGGTATAGAATTTGGAGTTCCCGGCGAAAGTATCCAGATGCGTGTAGGCCTTCAGGAACGCGTCCTGCAGCACATCCTCGGCATCTTCCTGGTTCTGCGTGATGTGCATGGCCAGACGGAAAACTTTGCCGCTATAGCGATTGACCAGCGTGGTGAAGGCCTCGGCGTCGCCCGATTTGGCCTGGGCAACCAGAGCCGCTTCCGGATCGAGAGGTGGAGGAATGGGAACGGCTGACATTGTTGATGGGACGGTCCCGGCGTAAGAGTCCATGTTAGCGCAACAGCCCTAATGATGCGGCAACCAGGGCGTAGGATTCAGATCCCAACGACTTCCTCGCTGCCGCTTCACATGGGGCGATCGTTAGCGGGCTGGCGGCGGCGGCGGCTGGAAGCTGCTCTCCGGCACTCGGGTGTAGAGAGAATAGTCCGAAGTCGCGATGGTCTGTCTGATCTTCGCCAGTAACTTCGCGGCGGCCTCGGCGCCAAGCGCTTTGGTCAACACACTGCCTTCGTCCAGCTCTGCGTATTTCTCGTGGCGGCCGATGAGCGTGAACTGGTTGCGTGTACCACCCCACTCCACGCGCCGCACCAGCAGGCTGGTGACGCCTGCCTTCTTCAACGCCGGCAGATACTCGTCCTTCATGATGGCGAGGTACTGCTGGTCCATGCCGCTTCGAACGTTGATCCGCGTTACCCGGAAGAGCTTGCTCACCGCGCCGGCCGGCGCCGGGATTCCCAACCCAGGGATGGTGCGTTCGTAAGTGGTGCGCACGCTGTCCACGCATTGGTTACGCCGCGCCTGCATGCGCGCTAACTCCGCTTCGGCTGTGCCCTTGGCATAGGCCGACTTTTCGTCCAGGGCTGCGTAGGAGCCCACGCCGGCGGAGACCATGTACTCATACGGATTGCCCGCTCGATTTTGATACACATAGCGGAAGGTTCCGCCGCCTTTTTTGTAGGCTTCTGAATATTGTTTCTCGATATCGAGCCATTCCCGGACACGGTCGGGCTTCACCTGGACGCGGGCGACATGGACCAGTTGTGGAGCGGCCGGAACAGGTGTCTGGGCCGGGGCGTTAATTGACAGGGCAGCCACGCCGGTTAACAAAGTGGTGAAGACGCGTAGTTTTCTCATGATTGATTCCCTTCGCAGAAAGATGTTATTTGACTACTAACGGAGTCACTAAGCTTACACGTTTGGGACCGCGCCGGATTGTTTCTCTGGATGTTGAAGGAGTGGGAGTTAATGGCGATTCGACATGGCTGCGGCGGATTGGGCTCACCGTTTGGATAGCTTTTGGGACGATCGAGGCTCACCGAAAGGCGAGTCGATCACAGTGCCTGGTCCAGCGGCAGCATCGAGCTGTGCCGAAACGCCGCAAAACAATTCGCGAATGCCTCTTAGAAAGAAGTACTTTCTGGACCCAGATGCGCGCGTTCGGGATGTTCCGCGAGTGTGTCGAGTTTCTGCCGCATGTCAGTGGCGCGCCAGTCGGCCGGATGTAGCGGCTTCCATGAGAGGGTTGCCATTGTCAAGACGTAAAGATCTTTTTTAGTTTTTTGCCACGGCTCTCAACAGTTTGGCGTTCTGGGGATTCCCGTCAACGTAAAGCCGATCTTTTTTTGTTTTTTGCCACGGCTCACCGCGTATGCCACGGTGCCGACCAACGGGAGGCCCACGGCTCTCCCGCTTAACCGCATCGAAAGCCAGGCCGCCACGGCTCACCGCGGCTGCCTCGGCGCCGACCAACGGGAGGCCCACAGCTCTCCCGGTTAACCGCATCGAAAGCCAGGCTGCCACGACTCACCGCGGCTGCCACAGCGCCGACCAACGGGAGGCCACTTACTCACCAATTGACAACCTTGCTCTCTCTGACTTACTCATCAATAGGCTTGCCAGC
>JAYUSQ010000258.1:0-37670 GCA_043755595.1 Acidobacteriota bacterium
GCCCATTTTACAGGCCCTTCAGATATCCGACTCCCAAAACAATCTGCCCGACTCCGGCAACCAGTTGAATCTATGGGACTTCTAACCGGACAGCAGTGGGTGCATGTCGACACTCTCCCTTCCCGGCGGCTTGCCGTTCAGGATGCGGAAGCGGTCGCCTGTGCGCGATCCAGGCCATTCGGAAATCTTCACTATGAGCCGATTCCGATGGAGCGTCGATTCAAAAACCAACAATGGCCGATTTCTGCCTTAAGAGCGTGCCAACGAACCGCACGATGGAGACGACCGGACTTGAGGTATAGCGAGACCAGCACGGGGCCTCGGCGAGTTTCAATTCTGAGAACAAGCGCGAGTACGGCATCGAGAGGTCGCAGCAAAGGGGGAGGTGATAGAGATCAACGCTCACTCGGGGCAGCTGGCTTGCTGGAGCAGCTTCAACTCGGGGCTGAAGTCCGCTGCCTTCTCCGAAAAGTAGCTGGCGCTGAGTAGAATCACACCTTGTGGACACGGCTTGCCCGCGCTCATGCTGTGAAGCTGGCCCCCAGAAGCCGCTTGTTCCGACTGGATATTCTGCGCTAACGCGCTCCCGCTACCCAAGGTGAGCGTCGCAGCGCGCGGACCGCGGAAAGCGCTCTTCTCCTTCAGCACGAAACCGTCGGAGAGCTGCGCGATCTCCCAGTAGCCGCTATCGTAGGCCAGCGTGAGTCCGCGTTCATGTTTCGCTTTTGACAAGCCGCCAAGCGACGATTGGCAGCCGGCCAGGCAGAATGAGATGGCAACCGCCCCGGCAATTCGGTTCACAACCATGCTCAATAGAATGGCAGATCGAACCTCATCCGCAAAGCTGTGAGCGCCGGACATGATAGAGAACGATCAGTCGCACAGTGACATGATTGCCACTGCACAATCCGTTATCGGAACGGCGTTGCCGCTAGAACAGCAGCTTCAGGCCGAACTGCACGCGCCTGGGATTCTGCGCACTGGAGATTCGTCCGAACGATGGCGACTCAACGGTGAGATCCGGCAGGTCGAAATTGGTGCGGTTGGTGAGATTGAACACCTCCGCCCGGAACTGCAGCGATCGGCTTTCGCCGAGTCCGAAGTTCTTCACGACGGAGGCGTTCACTTGCGCCAAGCCCGGGCCGTCGAGAATGTTGCGGCCCGCGCTGCCGAAGTTGCCGCGGGCGGGAATGACGAAGCTGGATGTATCGAACCAGCGTTCCGGCGAAGGGTTCGCCAGCGTGGCGGTACGCACATAATTGGGCCGGTCATTGTTGCCAAAGCCCAGCGAGGAGCGGCCCGTACCGCTGTTGTCGTTGTCGGGGTGCAACGCGACCGTGAAAGGCCGGCCGGACTGGAAGCTCCAGATGCCAAACGTCTGCCAGCCACCGAGCAACTTGCCCCTGCCGAAGGGAAGATCGTAGGCGTAGGAAAGGCTCAGGCGCTGGTGTACATCGAAGTTCGAGCGCGCGCGTTCCAGCCGTACGTTCCGCGAATCCTGAGGGAAGTTGGGGTCGCCTGCGCTGCTGAAAATACCGGAAGCATCGTCAATCGACTTCGACCATGAGTACGAAGCTAACGCCGAGAGCCCGCGCGAGAAGCGCTGTTGGAAGCGTCCCTGAAGCGCGTGGTAGTTGGAATTTCCGCGCGACTCAATCACATTGATATCGCCAAAAATCGGATTGGGCCGCAGGTTGAATTGAGCCGCGCTCGGGCCAGGCTGATTCAAATCGCGGGCCGACAACAGCTTGGAACCCTTGGATCCGACATAGCCGATCTCAAGCACGCTGGACTGCGCCACTTGCTGTTGGATATTGAAGTTCCAATGTTGCATATAGCCGGTGCTCAGATTGCGCTGGAACGCGGTGGCCGACGGCGGATACGGCGCAGCGGCGTTGGCCGGGAACGGATTGTGCAGCAGCAGTGGAGATTGCCCTGAAAAGAAGAATAGCCGGAAGTCGAAATACGGCGCGCTGAAGTAAAGTCCTTCGCCGGGAGCCAAGGGAGACTGATCGAAGTAGACGCCGTAGCCGCTGCGCAAGAGTGTCTTCGAACCAGCCTGATAGGCGAATCCAACCCGAGGCGCGATGTTGTTGCGATCGGCGTTATAACCCGAGCGAGGAAAGCCGTTCTTGCCGACAGGCGAGAGTGCGCCTTTGGCCGGGTCGTATAAATTCGCCCGATCGTCGGCATCGACGGCCGGCGAATTGAATTCGTAGCGGAGACCGAGATTCAGCGTGAGCTTCGGCGCCACGCGCCAATTGTCGTTCACGAAAAAGTTATAACTGAACGTGCGTAGCGCCTGCGGATTGTCGAGCTTGGCGACACCGGCCGCCGCGACGATTCCTTGCAGCAGCTCCGCCATCGCGCTGCCCGTAAATCCGGCGAACGTAATGAAGCCGCGCGACTGAACATCGCGAAATGCGTTCTGGCCCAGCCGGCGGTAGTCGAAGCCAACGCGAGTGATGTGACGGCCGCGCACCATCGTAACGGTGTCGAGTAATTGAAACGTGTTGGTAGCGCCGGACTGCGGATTGTTCGACTCATCGCCCAACGAGGAAAAGCCTGGCGCCGAAATCGAACTCAGTCCGCTGTCGCGCGGATTCGCCGGCGCGGGCAGACCAAACGCCGTGTTCGTAAGTGACGCTCGATTTTGCAGCAACACATCATTGGCCACGCGCGTGAAGCCCAAGCGGAACTCATTCAGTATGGTGGGAGAAAAGGCGTGGGTCTCGGACGCCATAAAATTCTGGGCGCGCCGAGGCACTTCGTTTCCAAAGCCCGGGATCGCCGTCGAATTGCCGTTCCCGAACGGCTCAAAGAAATCGCGATTCGCAAAACTATAGCGCATCGCCAGATCATCGCGTGAGCCAATCTGGTGATCGAGCCGCGCGTCGAACTGATCGTTGCGGTCGCGCAGTATAGGAGACGAAACGTAGTTCTGGCCGCGCACATTGCGGTTGGGCAGCGGATAGAGGCTGGCCAGCGCGCCTCCGATCGGGTGCAGGCGTTCGCGCGGAATACGATTACCCGGGAATGGTTGCTGCGTGAACAGGTCGATCAAGAATGGCAAACCCGATTGCGAAAAATCACCCGTACGTTCGGCTGCGGTAGGAACGTTGGTCGCGCGCGTGATGCCCTCACGAACGCGGCGGCCTTCAAAGTCGCCAAACACGAAAGTGCGGTTCTTTCTTACCGGAGCGCCGATCGATCCGCCAAACTGATTGCGCTGGTACCGGGGATCCCGGGCATCGGAAGGAGCGAAGAAATTCCTGCCATCGAGTGCGGCATTGCGGAAAAATTCGTAGGCCGTGCCGTGGACCTGATTGGTGCCGGACTTGAGCACGACGTTGACTTGCGCGCCGCCGTTGCGCCCGAAGGAAGCGTCATAGGTCGACGTGATCACTTCGAACTCACGAATCGCGTCCACCGCGGCATTCACCGCGAAGGTATTCAGTTTGGGGTCGCCGTTATAAACGCCGTCGAGCAGAAAATTGTTGCCGTCTTCGCGCGCGCCATTCACGCTCAAAGCAAAATCGCCTCGGGCCGAAGCAGCCGAGCCTTGCGCAGCGGGCACGGCACCGGGTACAAGCAACGAAAGGTCCAGAAAATTGCGCCCGTCCAAAGGAAGACCCGTCACGAGCCGATTGTCGATCGTCGCGCCCAACGAAGCGGATTCAGTTTTCAGCAGACCGCGCACTTCGCTGACCTCCGTCACGTCGCGCCTTTGGGCCGTTAAGGCGACATCAATGCGCACTTCCTGATTGAGCAGCAGCTGAATGCGTTGCTCGTACGGCGATTGGCCAGCGGCTTCAACGCTCAGGCGATAGTCGCCGGCGGGTAATAACGCGAAGGTGAACTCGCCGGCTTTCGACGCGGTCGCCGTCCTTTGCTTGCCTTTACCAATATTGATGAGCGTGACCGTGGCGCCCGCCTGTCGATCGCCGCTAGCGGAAACCACGCCTGCGATCGTACTGGTGGTGGTCTGAGCGGTAGCGACAAAAACGGGCAAGAACAGAAATAGAACGGCTAACTGCTTCACGAAACCTCGCATAGGGATTGAGACGGAAAGGGCAACCCTATGGTAACGTTTTTTTCGAGCGAGTTCGGAGCCGCTTAGACCGTCGCGTAGTGAAGTATGTTCAAGGGTCGGTTCAACGGAAGCTTCACCGGCGACGGGAGGATTGAGGCCGAGGTTTGGCGCGTAATTCGCAGCTTCACAAACTTGGCGGTTCGCACGCCCGATACCTCGGCCGTGACAGGGTAATCGCCATCCGGCAGGTCCGGCACAGTCACGTTGAACTGGTACAAGCCGGGGCTCACCAAACCGGCAAACGCGACCACCGCCGATTGATTCTGAATCTGAATTTTGACGGCGGTGGCTGTTGGAGCGGGGTTTGTCACCAGGACCGCCGGATCAGCCGCCGGATTGACCGGACCAAACCCGGTGCCAAACAGAAGAATGGTGTCTCCGGGGCGGGCAGCCACGGTGGTCAACCCGTCAATCAGTCCAGGAGGCGCGAGGTAGGCGCCATCGGCGCGAACGGCCGCCGCATATTCACCAGGGAACTGGAAGAAGCCCGGCGAAAATCGGCGGAAGTCAACCGTCACCGGGTCAGACGTCAGATTCGCCGCCGTTACGGTGACCTGCGCTGGACCGTCTGAAGTTGTCTCGGGCGCAAGCGCGTTGATCTGAGTTGGGCTGATGTAGTGGACCGCGGCGGCCTGATTGTTGATGCGCACACTGACGCCGTCGAGCGACTGCGGCAAGCGGCCATTCACGATTTCCGCTTCGCGCCAAGTGCGAGTGGTGGAGGCAAGCCCCGAACCGTACAACGTCACCCACGAACCGGAAGCGACGCCGGCGCGCAACGTAGCGCCAAGTGTCACCCCCGCCATTGAGACCAAGGTTGGCCGCGTGACCGCAGCCGTTTCCGGCGCCGTAGAATTCATCACGATGTCCCAATTCACGCCCAAGGCGCCGACGCCGGAATCCGAGATCGCAGTCCAAGGACGGATCACCGACGCTCGTTGCGCGGCGTTCGAGATTCCATGCAACACGCCATCATTCCCCGTTTCGCCTTCGATATAGATCTGCGACGTCAGGCTCTGGCCGCCGGGCAGCGTGATCTTGCAATGGACATGGCGGACACGGCCGGGATACAAGCCGGGCTTGATGGTGCGAAACAGGTATTGTCCATTCGAGGCGGTCTCAAATTTTCCGTAGCCTTGGAAATTCGAATCGCGTTGGCCATTCAGCGCGCCCTGTGTGTGGATGTAGGAGCCCACGCTATCGGCCTGCCAAATCTCCACGACGGCGTTGCGGACTGGTGAACCGGCGCTAGTCAACACTTTGCCGCTCAACCAGGCGATCGAACCCACGGCAGGCGTGATGCGGTCGTTGATGACCAGTAGATCGTTGTCCTGGTCGAGGGGAAGTTGATTGGGATAATACGGTCCCTCAGTTTGCGCAGGCGTCAGCACCAGAGCCTGTGCGAAGGCGCCAGGTTGCGTGTAGAACAATCCACCGGCGGCGAGAGCCGAGACAAAGTGGCGGCGATTTATAGTGAGAGCGGAGGACATGTTTTTCGTAAGTTCCTTGCCCATCGTGACGCATGCCGCCGCGATTGGGAATGCTTTGTGACCGATCCTTTACAGTCTTTACGGGAATTTTGCTCCGCCTTGACCTTCCCGCATAACCCCTTATAAGTGGTTGATCAATGTAAAGAATTCTTTGCAGAGTAATTAGCAACCCTGTTACTTGCGGGCGCGTTTAGCTACTTAGGAGGTCTGATTACAGACTATGCACCATAACAGACGCAAGCTTATTACGGCCGCGCTCGCCGTCCTCACGCTGGCCGGCGCCGCCCCGATTATCGCCCAGGACTCAACGCGCGGCCCGGGCGCGAGCCGCCTGGACTACCTGGCCGGCTACCTGAGCCTGACAGACGCTCAGAAGGCGCAGGCGAAGACTATCTTCGATGCGGCATCCACGGCATCGGCCACCGCGCAGGGACAATCGACAGCGGCCCGCGACGCACTGAAGGCCGCCATCAAGACCAACGCATCCGACTCTGAATTGGATCGTCTGGCCGCGGCCACCGGCGTGATCCACGGGCAATTGGAGGCGATTCAAGCCAAGGCTTCCGCTAAGTTCTACGCTTTGCTGAACGCCGAACAGAAAACAAAATACGACTCCTTGGGCAATCGCCAGGGTGGCGCGGGCCGCAATAGCCTTCGCTCTCGCCGGCTCTGATCGAGGCCGGGGCAGGCTGGAACACTATGGGCCACTCCGGCCTGCCCCTTTCTGATGGGTGTGCGGTGGTAGATTAACCGGATGCCCCTTTCCCGCCGCGAATGGCTTTCAGCTTCTTCGGTCGCCCTATTGCAAGCGCCAACCCGCCGCCCCAACGTACTGATTTTCATTACCGACGATCAGGGCTATGGCGATCTTTCGGCGCATGGCAACCCGATTCTACGGACGCCGAACCTGGATTCGATCGCCACAGACGGTGCGCAGTTTACCCAATTTCAAGTCTGCCCGGTCTGCTCCCCGACACGCGCCAGCCTGCTTACTGGCCGGTATAACTATAGGACTGGCGTGGTCGATACTTACCTCGGGCGATCGATGATGTATCCGGAAGAAGTTACAATGGCCGAGTATCTCGCCGGCGCCGGATATCGCACCGGAATTTTCGGTAAGTGGCACTTAGGCGATTGTTACCCGCAGCGCGCAATCGACCAAGGCTTTCAAGAGGCCGTGATCTGTAAAGGAGGCGGCATCGCCCAACCCTCGGACCCGGAGGGCAACCGTTATTTCGATCCGATTCTCCACCACAACGGAGTCGAAAAGAAGTATCGCGGCTACTGCACCGACATCTTCTTTGACCAGGCGATCGATTTCATCTCACGGCATCGGCGGGAACCCTGGTTTTGCTATCTGCCGACCAACGCTCCTCACGGTCCGCTCCAAATTGCCGACGAGTACGTGCGCCCTTTCCAAGGCAAAGGCCTGGACGATACGACCGCCAAAGTATACGGCATGGTCGCCAATCTCGACCAGAACGCCGGGCGGTTGCTGGCGAAACTTCGCGAGTTGGATCTGGATCGCGATACGATCCTGATCTATCTCACCGACAACGGGCCCCAACAAATTCGTTTCAATGCGGGCATGCGGGGCCGCAAAGGCACGGTCTACCAGGGCGGAATCCGCGTTCCGTTTTTCCTGCGGTACCCGCGGGCCGTTAAGGCCGGCACAAAGATCGGCCAGGCCGCGGCTCATATCGACGTTCTACCGACCATTCTCGAGATCTGCGGAGTCCGGCCCAAGAGCGGGCAACCGGCATTTGACGGGCGAAGCCTCGCGCCGCTACTGCACGGCGATGCCACCCGCTGGACCGATCGCACGTTGTTTACGCAATGGCATCGCGGCGACGAGCCGGTATTGTTCCGCGATTGCGCGGCGCGAACGCAACAGTACAAGCTCGTCAACGGCAAGGAACTCTACGACTTGACGGCAGACCCGGCCGAGCGAAACGACCTCGCAGCCGCGCTCCCCGAGATTGCGGCGCGATTGCGGCGAGAAACGGAGGCCTGGTTCAAGGACGTCTCCTCGACCCGCGGCTACGCGCCACCCCGCATCCAAATCGGTGCGCCGCAAGAGGCCATGACCATCCTCACCCGCCAGGATTGGCGCGGGCCCGCAGCTTCCTGGGAACCCGCCGGCCTCGGGCATTGGGAGGTGCAGTTTGTCCGGGCGGCCCAATACGATTTCCGTTTTCGCATGCCGGCGATAACGGCAGCGGGCAAAGCGACATTGAAGGTTGGAGAGATTTCCCTTGATGTGCCGATGGCGGCCGGCGCAGCCGAGGCATTTTTTGCCGGTGTCAACCTACCGGCCGGTCCGGCTCGCCTCGAAGCCTTTCTCGAAACCGGGGGGCTCCAGCGGGGCCCACATTATGTCGATGTGAAACGCAGGTGAGCTATATTGGTTTGCGAATCGGTCTTAATTAATGTCTGAGCGTGAGTTGATCATACAGTCGCGAGACGGCAATCGCCGTAAGATTCCGCTTCGGGTTGGCCGCTTAACCCTGGGCCGCTCCTCTGAGAATGACCTCTCGTATCCGGATGACCAGGCGTTGTCACGGCGCCATCTGATTTTCGACTTCGACGGGCAGATTTGTTGGGTCGAAGACTTAAAAACAACCAACGGCTCGCAATTGAACGGGTCGCGTCTGGCTGGGCGTCAGCGGCTGGAAGAGAACGATGCAGTCAGCGCCGGAAGCCTCTCGCTGACGTTTGGCACGTTGACTGAGACCGAGCCCGATGTTACATTCGTGCCGGATGAACTTTCCGACAGCCAAGGCTTTGAGCCGCGTTTAGCGGCGCCAACCACACCGGAACGGGTTGAGGAAATCGTCAAGTCTCCGGCCATCTCGGGAACCTCCCGCGTGCAGGCGCTCTTGGATGCGGGCCGCGAAATTTCAGGCGACCGGCCGATCGAAGAACTCTTTCAAGTCATTCTGGATCTCGTGGTTTCGGCGGTAGGCGGTAGCCGGGCGGTGATCTTAACCAATAATGCAGAGGGGGAACTCGTTCCGCGCGCCATGCGAGGGTCCGGTTTCCGCATTAGCAGTTCGGTGCGCGATCGCATCATGATCGACAAAGAGTCGATCCTGATCCTCGACGCCAGCCGCCATGAAGTTCTTAGCTCAAGCTCCACTATCCAACGCCAACGCGTTAAGAGTTTGATGGCTGTGCCGCTGCAGACGCAGGACCGCGTGATCGGCTTGGTTTATGTCGATTCACAAGATCAAGTACGTTTTTTCCTGCACGAAGATCTCACGCTGCTGACGTTGATGGCCAACATGGCCGCCATCCGGATCGAACAAGCTCAAGGTTAGCGAAGACGCCAAGTAGGGTGATTGCCTGAGCGAGCGGCGGTTTCGATCAGCCGATCTATGGTTCGATGGGCACATTCGCCGATGCCAGCGCCGCGATACCGGCTCGTTCCTCCGTGACGTTGAGCGACAGAGTTCTGTTCGGCGCCACGATCTTCCTCAGTTCTTTTCTGTTGTTTCAAGTGCAGCCGATTCTGGCCAAACAGATCATGCCCTGGTTTGGCGGGTCCGCGGCCGTTTGGACGACCAGCCTGTTGTTCTTTCAAACCATGCTGTTTTTGGGCTACGCCTATGCGCATTGGCTCGGGCGGTTGAGTCCGGAACGGCAGCGATTGATTCATGGTTGCTTGCTGGTGCTGAGCCTGGCCTGCCTTCCGGTCACTCCGGCGGCCTCGTGGAAGCCAAGCGGCGAGGAAGACCCATTGCCACGGATTCTGGGGCTGTTGGCCACGACGGTGGGACTGCCTTATTTCGTACTTTCCGCCACGACGCCACTCCTGCAGTTGTGGCTGACACAACGTCAGAACGCGCTGCCTTGGCGGTTTTACGCCATATCGAACGCTGCATCGCTATCGGCGCTCCTCGCCTATCCATTGTTGATCGAACCGCTGCTGCCGACACGGTTGCAGGCGTTGAGTTGGTCGGCTCTCTATTGTGGCTTTCTGGCGCTTTGCGGAGCGTCCGTCGGCCGGAAGGCTATAGAATCCATCGTCGCGGAACGAGCAAGCGAAGCACCGGCATTGACCGACAAGCTCCGTTGGCTGGTTTTGTCCGCCCTGCCTTGCCTCCTGTCGTTGTCGGTGACGAATCATCTCTGCCAAAACGTGGCCGCAGTCCCGTTTCTATGGGTGCTTCCGTTGGCCGTCTACCTGCTGAGTCTGATCGTCTGTTTTGAGGGCAGCGGGTGGTATCGCAGATCGATCTTCCAGCCGCTTCACGCCCTGATGATCGGGGCGGCGGCTTGGTGGTTGCTCGACCAGTCGCCAGCTTCGTCGCTGGCTATGCCGGTGGCGCTATTCTCGGCTGGGCTATTTGTATGGTGCATGTTTCTGCATGGCGAACTGGCGTTGCGAAAACCCGAACCGCGGCACCTGACCAGCTTCTACTTCATGATGTCGCTGGGCGGCGCGCTAGGGGCGGCCGTTACGGCGTTGGGAGCGCCCTACCTCTTGCAAGGGAACTACGAATTGCCGATCGCGCTGGTTTTGTGCGCGGCGGCGACACTCGTGTTGGAGTATCGGCGCGCTTGGTGGTCGGACATTCTCTGGACTGGTCTCGCCGTCGCCACTCTGGTTTCCGCTACGGCCGTGAAGCGCTCGGCGGAGACGGATGCGCTGGCGGTGACACGAAACTTTTATGGCGGGTTGCGGGTGGTGGAAACGCCGGACCGCCGCATCATGGCGCATGGAACGGTTTCGCACGGTTCGCAGCTGAAGGCCGATCCCGACGCTCGTCAAGCGACGGCCTACTATGCGGCGGGGAGCGGTATCGCCGAGGCGATTTCGCTGACTAGAAGGGCCGGGCAACGCGTCGGAGTCGTGGGCCTTGGTGTCGGGACGCTGGCTGCGTACGGCCAGCCGGGGGACACCTATCGCTTCTACGAAATTAACCCGGCCGTGGCGCAATTGGCCAAGCGATATTTCCGATTTCTAAATTCGCCCGGCGTCGATATCAGTGTGGCGTTAGGTGACGGTAGGCTGTTGCTTGAACGTGAGCCACCGCAGCAATTCGACGTTCTGGCAATCGACGCTTTCGCAGGCGACTCGATTCCGGTTCATCTGCTCTCGCGCGAAGCCTTTGAAGTCTACTTCCGGCATCTGCGTCCTGAGGGTATTCTCGCGCTGCACGGTTCCAACACCGCGTTGGCGATTGCGCCGGTGGCCGAGCGCGTGGCTGCGAGCCTCCAGCGCGACTCACGGCATATCCATGCGAGTGAAGACAGCCAGTTGGCGAGGCTCGAATCGGACTGGGTGTTGGTGGCCGCCTCCGGCAAGCTTCCGGCGGGGATTAAGGGCAATCGGCGTGGTGAGGCCGCTCGCCGCGCCAGTCTTTGGACAGACGACTACTCAAACCTCCTCGAAGCGCTGAAGTAAAGAGACCCTCGCGCTCAGCGGTGCGACATCTGCGGCCCAAACCAAATCCTCAGTGAAGCTATCGGCGTTTATCGGTTGGCTCGGCCATATTCCAATGCGCGTCCCCCGACACTTCGGCGATAATGGAGGGTCCCGGTTTTCCCGGTGTGACAGGAGTCTCCGACGAGCATGACAAAAATCAAGGTGAAGAATCCCGTCGTCGAAATGGACGGCGATGAGATGACGCGCATTATCTGGCAATGGATCCGCGAGCGCCTCATCCTTCCCTATCTGGATATCGATCTCAAATACTACGATCTATCGGTACAGAAGCGCGACGAAACCAATGACCGGATCACGGTCGACTCGGCCAACGCGGCCCGCGAGTATGGCGTAGCTGTCAAGTGCGCCACCATTACGCCGGACGAAGCGCGCGTGAAGGAATTCGGCCTCAAGCAAATGTGGCGGAGCCCGAACGGCACTATTCGCAATATCCTTGACGGCACGATTTTTCGTGAGCCGATCATCTGCCGCAACGTGCCCCGCCTTGTGCCTCATTGGGATAAACCTGTAGTCGTCGCCCGTCACGGATTTGGCGATCAGTATCGAGCCCAGGATTTCCAATTCCCCGGCCCCGGCACGCTGAAGCTGTCCTTCACACCCGACGGCGGCGGCGAATCGATCGAGCGAGAGATTATCAGGACCACCGGTCCCGGCATCGCGCTTGGCATGTTCAACCTCGATAGTTCAATCACAGGGTTTGCTCGCGCCTGCTTCAACTATGCGCTCGGCCGAAACTACCCGGTGTATCTCTCGACGAAGAACACGATCTTGAAGGTTTACGACGGACGCTTCAAGAATATTTTCCAGGAGGTGTTCGATAGCGAATTCAAGGCGGCCTTTACCGCGCGCGGCCTCGCCTATGAGCATCGATTGATCGACGACATGGTGGCCTCCAACCTGAAGTGGAATGGCGGCTATCTCTGGGCTTGTAAGAACTACGACGGCGATGTTCAATCGGATACAGTCGCGCAGGGCTATGGCTCACTTGGGCTGATGACGTCGGTGCTGATGTCGCCGGACGGCAAAACGATCGAAGCCGAAGCGGCGCATGGCACCGTCACGCGCCACTACCGGATGCACCAGCAGGGTAAGCCGACGTCCACCAATCCGATCGCCTCCATCTACGCCTGGACACGCGGCCTGCAGTACCGCGGGCGCATGGATGAGACTCCTGAAGTGGTCGGTTTCGCCGAAACAGTGGAAAAAGTCTGCGTCGATGTGGTCGAATCCGGGCGCATGACCAAAGACCTGGCTATCCTGATTCGTCCCGATCATCCGTACCTCTCGACCGAGGCCTTTATGGACGCCATCGATTCCGGCCTGCGGGCGCGGCTTTCGTAATAGCTGCGGATTGCGCGCAGTCTTGATAAGATAAGAGATAGTTCGAGAAAGGTAACTAGAGAACGAGATGCTGCGAATTCGTATGGCCCGGTTCGGTGCGAAGAAGAAACCCTCCTACCGGGTCGTTGTGATTGAGAAATGGCGCGCTCGCGATAGCCGCTGTGTGGAAGTGGTTGGACATTATGATCCGCTGGCTAAGCCGGCTGTCGTCAATTTCAAGCATGATCGCATTGACCACTGGGTCAAGAGCGGCGCGCAGGCATCGAT
This sequence comes from Acidobacteriota bacterium, assembly GCA_043755595.1. Classification (GTDB taxonomy): domain Bacteria; phylum Acidobacteriota; class Terriglobia; order Bryobacterales; family Bryobacteraceae; genus VFZP01. Next base: position 12,644 of record JAYUSQ010000258.1, read on the forward strand.
CACCGTGACGCGGTTGCTGAAGGCCCATCCGGCCCCGGCAGTGGCGCCGGTCGCCTAAGATAAAATTTCCCTATGTTCTGACACCGTATTTTTGCCGACGGTGATATAGTTGTTCTCAGACCTAGGAGGCTCATGACAGGGATCGGTATCAGGGAATTGGTTGAAGAGATTTCTAAAGCGCTCGTCGACCTTCCCGATCAGGTAGTGGTTAAAGAGATACAAGGGGAACAAACCACTGTATTGGAACTGCGGGTCGCTCCGAGTGATCTTGGAAAAGTTATCGGTAAACAAGGTCGTACCGCCCGTTCCGTTCGCACATTGCTGGGTGCGATCGGCATGAAACTGAACCGTCGTTTCACCCTCGAAATATTGGAGTAGATTTTTTGGAGCCCAACGAATGGGTCGTGCTGGCCACAATTGTGCGCAGCCGTGGCCTGCGCGGCGAAATGTTTGTCGACTCGCTCTCGGGCGGACCGGAAACATTTGAGGGCCGAACCGTTTGGCTGCGCCGCGGCGCGGACGCGCTCAAACTCGCCCGAATCGACAAAGCCTGGCTCCAGAGTGGACGAGTAATTGTTCACTTGGCCGGAGTGGATTCGATTGAGGCAGCCGAGGCTCTGCGCGGCGTCGAGCTTTGCGTTCGCCCGGGAGACCGATTGCCATTGGATGAAGGCGAATTCTACCTCAGCGACCTGATCGGGTGCGAACTCTTCGACGACGGCAATTTGGTCGGCCCGGTCACGGCATGGCAGGAATCGCCGGGCGCGATCTTGTTGACCGTCAAGCATGGGTCGAAGGAATCGTTGATCCCTCTGGTCAAAGCGATTTGCCACAGAGTCGATATTCCCAATCGCCGGATCCTGGCCAACCTGCCGGTGGGCCTGTTGGACTTGTAGCCCATGCACTTTCGGATCCTCACTATTTTCCCTGGGTTCTTTCAGGGAATTCTGGAGCACGGCGTGGTCAGCCGCGCCATTAAATCAGAGGTTGTGCGGGTCACGATGCACGATCTGCGCGAATGGACCAGCGATCGCCACAAAACGGTTGACGACCGGCCCTTCGGAGGCGGCGAAGGCATGCTGATGAAGGCCGAACCGATCTTCGATGCGGTCGAAAGCATCTGGCCCGAACGACGCCCAAAACAAAAAGTGGTGCTTTTGTCGGCACAGGGCCGTCTTTTCAAGCAGGAAATCGCTCGGGAACTGGTACAATCGGAAGAGTTGCTGTTCATTTGCGGCCGGTATGAGGGCGTCGATGAACGGGTCGCTCAGCATCTTGCCGACTACGAGCTTTCGATCGGTGATTTTGTGTTGAGCGGCGGCGAATTGGCGGCGGCCCTGATGATCGATGTCGTGGCCCGTTTGATTCCGGGAGTTCTCGGTAACGAGGCTTCGGCCGTATTTGAGTCGTTCCAAGGGGACGGCCAAGGCCAGGCAATTCTGGACTGCCCACAATATACTCGTCCGGCGAATTTTCGGGGTTGGGCTGTACCTGAGACTTTGTTGGGCGGCAACCATGCCGAAATCCGGAAGTGGCGAAGGCAGGCAGCGCTGGAAAAAACGGCGCGCAACCGCCCGGATTTGCTGGCTGTGCGACAATAGAAAGTTTGGAGAAGTCGTCCCCATGTACCATCCTCTTGTAAATAAGATTTCCGACAAGCACAAGCGCGCCGTGGCCTTGCCTGCTTTGGCGCCTGGCGATACGGTGCGGGTTCAGGTCAAGATCAAAGAAGGTGAGAAAGAGCGCCTGCAGGCGTTTGAAGGCACCATCATCGCCTTCCACAACGAGGGCATCGGACGCACCGTCACCGTTCGCAAAGTGAGCTTTGGGCACGGCGTCGAGCGCATCTTTCCTCTCAACTCACCCGTCGTTGACCGGATCGAATTGGTCCGCACCGGCAAGGTCCGCCGGGCCAAGCTGTACTACCTCCGCGGTCTCAAGGGCAAAGCCGCTCGTTTGCGCGAGCGCGAAGCCTAAGGGCGAAAGAACCGCCGGACGTGGCCTGTTCCAGCCGGTACGAACGCGCGGCCTGGAACATGGGATATACGCGCGTGGCTGGCCTCGACGAAGCTGGCCGCGGCTGTTTGTTCGGCCCTGTCTGTGCGGCAGCGGTAATCCTCGATCCGGAGCATCCCATTCGCGGGCTGAACGATAGCAAACAAATCGAACCTCAAAGGCGAGCCATCCTGGCTGGCAGAATTCGCGAACGCGCCCTGGCGTGGGCAGTAGAGTTCGTAGACTCCAGCACGATTGACCGCATCAACATTCTGCAAGCCTCGCGACTGGCGATGAAGCTTGCTCTCGAACGGCTTTGTCCGCCGCCGGACTATCTGCTGATCGACTACGTCAGCGTAGATTCGCCAGTCACGCAATTGCCGTTGGTTCATGGCGATGCCCGATCGTTCTCGATCGCTGCAGCGTCCATACTGGCCAAAGTCGATCGCGATGCGGCGCTGGCCGAATTCGATCTTCAGTTCCCGGGTTATGGCTTGGCCAGCAACAAAGGCTATTCTTCGCCGGCTCATTTGCGAGCTCTGGCCGAACACGGCCCAACCCCTCTTCACCGATATTCTTACGCCCCCGTGCGCGCCGCAGCCGGACTGGACCCCGAACAGCTTCCGCATTTCGGAGCGCAAGCATGAGTGCGAACAGAAGTTGGCAGGCCAAACTTATCTCCCTGTTGTTTGCACTTTTTTGCTTCGAACTCGGGGCTTTCCTCGTAGTATTTCCTTGGACGTCCTTCTGGGATCACAACTACTTTTCATGGATCCAACCGAATTCGCCCGAGAATATGGCGGCTGCTCAATGGTGGCGCAGCACTTGGCTGAGCCCCGCCTTCCGTGGGGCAGTCAGCGGCCTCGGCCTCGTCAACTTGTATATCGCCATGAATTCGGTCTTCGGTTTGCGCCGCTATGCCCCATCCTCCGTGGTTGAGGACGATACCGTTTCGATAGAATAAGGAGCAGCTACTATATGCCCCGTCTACAACTGCCCGGCTTGCTGGGCGAACTGGTCAACGTCGGACGTAAGACCGAGACTCCGCGCGGCACCGTGGCCGAGTGGACCGTGACCATCCTGCTGTTGCTCTTCGGCACGACCACGCTGGTGCAGGCGTTCGTGATCCCGACCGGCTCGATGGAGGACACGCTGCTGATCGGCGATCACTTACTGGTGGACAAGCTTGCATTCGCGCCGCCCGGTCCGATCAGTAAGCACATTCTGCCTTATACCGAAGTCAAGCGAGGCGACATTATCGTTTTCCGCTATCCGATCGATATCCGCCAGACCTTTGTGAAGCGCGTAATTGGCGTGCCCAAGGATCATATCCGGATTGAAAAGAAACAAGTCTTCCTGAACGGAAAGCTCATCAACGAGCCGTACAAATACCATAAGACCGAGTACCTTGATTCGTACCGCGACAACTTCCCGAGCGAGCCGAACATGCGCCTGTATGAGCCGGCAGACCGGATGCTGAAGGAAAACATCGCCGACAGCCAGGTGAAAGATGAAGTCAAAGGCGCGGTGACCGTGCGCGAGATCGTCGTTCCAGACGGCCACTACTTCGCGATGGGAGACAACCGCGATTCGTCGCTGGATTCGCGCTATTGGGGTTTTGTGCCGCGTGAGAATATCATCGGCAAACCGCTGATCATTTACTGGTCTTACGATGCGCCAACCGACCGGCTGGCTAGCCCCGATATCGGTCTCGATCATTTACTTGACCTCGCTCAGAATTTTTTTAGCAAGACCCGCTGGAAGCGTACCTTTAATTTAATCCGCGGATACCCGACTGGTATCTAGAAGTCGCTGGGCAGCCACTACCTGATGCTAAGTCCCCATTCCCATGGCCTGATCCTCGCCGGCGGGCGAGGTACGAGATTCTGGCCCGCCAGCCGCACTAAGACCCCGAAGCAACTACTACCCTTCACTGGCGAGCGTTCGCTTCTTCAGGACACGGCCGACCGGCTGGCCCCCCTGATTCCGCCCGAGCGCCTTTGGATCCTTACCAACGAACATCTCCGGGCCGCAGTGCGCAAACAGTTGCCGGGCGTGCCGGCGCGCCAGATTTTGGCAGAACCGGCGCAACGTAACACCGCGCCATGTCTTGGCATGGCAGCTCATTTGATTCATCGTCAGGATCCAGCCGCCGTACTGGGCGTGTTCCCGGCCGATCATTACATCGCGAAACCCGCGCCCTTCCGGGCGTTCGTTAAGGCGGCGTTCGCTCTCGCGGCTAAGCAGGAGGTGCTCGTAACCCTCGGCATCGAACCTCGCTGGCCCGAAACGGGCTACGGCTATCTTGAGTTTCCCACCGGTTCGAAAGCTGGCGAGCGAACGCCCAAGAAGCTGGACCGTTTCCGCGAAAAGCCGGACTTAGCCACGGCTCAACAGTTTCTCGCCGCTGGCAATTACTTCTGGAACGCTGGAATGTTCTTTTGGCGCGCGTCGACTTTTAACAACGCCATGCGCCGGTATCTCCCCAAGACTGCAGCGCTGCTCTCCACCCTGCCCGCCGTTTCAAGCTCCAGCTTCACCTCGAAGCTTGGTCATGTTTACCCACTTTGCGAGGACATCTCGGTGGACTTCGGCATCATGGAAAAAGCCGCGGCCGATGGCATCGTGCATGGTCTGGCGACCGGCGACATCGGATGGAATGACTTGGGGAGTTGGAACGCCGTTCACGCGCTGGTCGATCGGGATGGCGACGATAATGCGCTACGCACATCCACGATATTGCATGGCGCTAGCGGTTGTCTGGTCCAAGCTCCTGGCAAACTCGTTGCGCTCCTCGGCGTAAAGGATCTGGTGATCGTCGACACCCCCGATGCACTCTTGATCGCGCACCGGGACGAAGCTCAATCCGTCGGACAGTTAGTCAAGTTGCTTGAGCGGCGCAAGCGCTCAGACCTTCTGTGACTTCAGGTAATCCTTGTAGTAGCTGTTGCCTTTTTTAAACAGCTTCCGAAGAATCCGGATGGCCAAGTCGATCTCTTTTTCGCTGATGATAAACGGCGGCAAAAACCGCAGCACTGTGTCGTGAGTGCAATTGATGAGCAACCCCTCAGCGAGAGCGTCGGTCACAAATTGCTTGCCCGGCATTTTGAGTTCAATGCCGATCATCAAACCTCGGACCCGGACTTCACGTACGTATTCGACCTTGGCGCACAACTCATTCAGTTGCGTCCGGAAGTAATCGCCGCGTTGGCGGATTACCGGGAGGAGTTCGGTAAGAACATCAAGGGTCTCGAGCGCGACGCTACAGGCGAGGGGCCCGCCACCGAAGGTGGATCCGTGCATGCCGCTTTTGATCGCAGCCGCCGCCTTTTCGTTAGCGACGAGCACTCCCAGTGGAATCCCGACACCGAGGGGCTTGGCGGTCACCATCACGTCCGGTAGAATTTCCGGATTGAATTGCTGATACGCGAAATAGAAGCCCGACCGCCCAACGCCACATTGGATCTCATCGAAGACTAACAACGCGTTAGCCCGATCAGCCGCCGCGCGCGCAGCCCGGAGCATTTTCTCGCTCACCGGATAGATGCCGCCCTCCCCCTGAATGACTTCCAGAATGATGCCGGCGGTGCGTTCGGTAACAGCGGCTTCCAGCGCCGCTTCATTGTCCATCGGCACGAATTTCACACCGGGAAGTAGCGGCTCGAAGTCGGCGCGGTACTTCGCCTGCCCGGTCACGGAAATCGCCCCGATCGTGCGGCCGTGGAAAGAATTCTCAAAGGCAATAATTTCGTACTTCGCCGGATCGATCGCGCGTCCGTGCGAGCGCACCATCTTGATCGCGGCTTCCATTGCCTCGGCGCCTGAATTGCAGAAGAAGGCCCGGTCCAGGTGGCTCACCCGGCAAATGCGCTCAGCCAACTTTCCTTGAAACTCGTTGTAGTAAAGGTTGGAGCAATGAATCATCCTGGCCGCTTGTTCTCGCATCACCTTCAGGATGCGCGGATGCGCGTGGCCCAGCGCGTTCACGCCGATCCCGCTGAGCAGGTCCAGATACTTCTTGCCGTCGAAGTCGAAAACGAAACAACCCTTGCCACGATCAAGGGCTAGCGGGTAACGGCCATAGTTCTGAAGCAGGTACTTCTTCTCACGCTCCATGATCTCTTGCGCGGCGATTTGCCCAGGCGTCAGGGGTGTCGGCTCCATGATCGCTTCTACCGGTGCTGTTCCTACTGCTGCTGAATCACTCATTTGTCTATGATAGCGGCCGGATCTCAACGCCGATGGCCGAATGATCCGACAATTGCCGTCCTTCAAACTTTCTTACTTCGTGAATGACCTGGGGACGAGAGCACTCCAGTTGGCGTGAGGCAAACCAATCGATCATCACCGGGGCTACCCCCTTGTGCTCGCGCAGGGCCCAGCGGATAAACGGGAAACACCAACCGGGCACCCATTCCGCCAAACCCTTGTGCGCCCGAATGTCTTCGACGTCATATGAAATCGTATGGTCGCCCAGGCTGTTACAGCGGCGAAAGTCAAAGCCGCGATGCTCGAGCAGGTCGAACAATTCCTTTTCGAACCATTGATAGGGGTGGAGGAAATGTCCGTCGATCACTCGCGACGGCCCCATGAAGACACAACGCCAATACCCCATGATCGCGCAGAACGCCGACGACGAGTCGAAAGTCGTCGTGTTCCAATCCCCTCCCACTAAAGCCGGTCCACTGTGAGGCATAGCCTCCAAAATTGAGCGCATTTGAGAGGCCCGATGACTTTGTGTCGAATTCGCATCCAGATGCACGCACGCGACTGGTAATTGCGCTCCTGGCAGTTCAACCGTTGCCGCTAACGCCGTCTGTGTGCCCAGGCGCTGCTCGCTGCTTTTCATTTTGTCGATGCCGTTCCGCAGACCGATTCGATACGGATCGCGAATCGGATAGCGGCTCAAGATCGCGTTCCCGTGCAGTCCAAGTTCATTCTCACCCTCGGTCCAGCGCTCCGTGCCTGAACCCTTCACCAGGCTGAGATAGCAGGGCACAAACGCGTAGTGCATTCCTAGCTCACGCGCCAACGTCCGCGCCACATCCGCGTTCCCGCTTCGTGCCATACCTACATCGGTCTCCGTCAACAACAGCACGTCGGCGTCACGGAGATAGGGAATCTGCCGGAAGGCGCGAATCTGTCCGGACAACTCCTTGCCTCGTTCGATATTCCAACCGAGAACCCGATATTCTTTCTTGGCGGGCGCCGAGGCGACAGTGTAATCGCCGGAATGCACGGTGTGCAGAGTTGTTTCCACGTCCTCGCGAGTAGATCGGTAAAGGGCCGATGCGACAAAGGCCGGGGTTGACCGGAACTGCTTAAACGCACTGAAGTGCGGCCGAAGCCTCTCCTGAATGCGCCGGCGCACCTCGTCCATGGATGAAACAGTATCGGAGACCAAAGCAGGCATTGGTAAGGAACCTTCTATTTTACCCTTGAACTGAAGCCCGCCTCATTGCGGCCGGAAGCGGCGTCGCGTATCCGACCAGGCAGTATTGATCGAGTGCGAACAAAACGATGGACTCGAGGTTCTCCGCCAATGCAAACTCTACTTCTTTGAGCCACGGGGTGGTCGGGTCGCCGATGCCAGTGAGGAAACTTCGCGCCGTGCGAGGGAAGCCCCGCGTCGCGCCGTAGTCAACCGTCATTTTCGCCTTGTCGAGATCCCTCGTGATGGTGAAGGTGAAGCTCTCGGTCTTGAGATTGTCGAGTAAGGCCGGAGTCCAGTGCGCCGGCGGGTAATTGATCAGCCGATTCAGTGGCGTGTCATTCACGTCGGTTGGATACAGCACTTCAAAGCGCGCGGCGGGATAGGCGGCCTTGACAAATGCGATCGCCGCATCGGTGAATTGACCGATCAATGTCGGCAGGAAGGCTACTTCCTCGGGGAAAGCCGAAGGATCGTCGAAGTCCGACATGATGGCAGCCATCGGCCGCCCGTAGATTGCCTGAAAGGTATCCTTAGTGTATTGGTCGTAGAAAGTCATGCCCGTTGTGTACGGCGGATCTGCCGGCGCCTTCGGGAAGTACCACCATTGGACCTCGCCGAATTGCAGGTACGGGACGATACCCACTTCATCCATGATAATGGCCATGTCTAAATACACCTGTTGCCAGAATACGATTGAGGTTGGCGAAAAGTTGGTCTGCAGGGCCGGTGTGTTCAAGTAAACCGGCGCGTTGTTGTAGTAACGTTGGGCGATTCCCGCCGCCTCAGAAGTATCTCCGTGCTGGAGTTCCATACTAAACGCAGCTACGACGTCGATGCCGTAGTTCTTCAGAGCCACGTAGTAGGCTCGGCTCCAATCCCGGGCCGCGCGGTTGATACGTGGCACGCAGGTAAGGTCGGTAACCCACTCGCCGTCGACTCCGCCCACCAAATGGTCACCACTAGCGGTAACGGAAAATTCGCTGGAGTGTGAAGTCGTAGCGGAACTTTTCAGATGGCTACCCGCACCACCCATAGCACGAGCCCAGATAGTCAGCGTCGTACCAACAGCCTCGGCACGAACCGAATTGTAACCACTGTTGAGGCGGAATTCGAACGCCTTCGCGACCGTTTCAGCCGACTCGCCGATTCGGTGGAAATGTAATATTTCTTCGATGTCGGGATAGTCATCGCTACCCAGGAACAACGTAGTCCGTCCGGCGTTGAATACTGGAGTCCCGGCAAACTCGACCGTGGCGGCTGCATAAACGTGCCCCTTCCTGACCAGTTCGTAGTACCAGAGAGCGCCAATGTAATGGTTAGCCCTTGCGGTATACCCTAGTCGCTTCAAGATCCAAGCTGTTCGCTCGGGCGGGAGTGCGATCGAATGGTCTGTGTCCCAGTCGGTGGCTAGCGTAATCTTCGGCGACTCTGGAAACTCCGGTATCACCTCGGACTCAATCGCGATCTCAAGGAAGTCGAAGTATAGGTAGTGAAGACCTGGCTCACTCCCCTGCCCCATATGACGAACAATGACGGTATGGTTGCCGCTTCCGTACGAACCAATCCTCAGACGGCAGAGCGAATCCTCTCCCTTGATAAATAGATTGTGACTTAGCGCGATACTCGCATCAACCTGTACCCGCAATTGTGCGGCGTTACCCGCGTATCGTGTCCCAAGATAGAGAGTGTGGGGCAATGGGCAAGTGTATGCAATCGCCAGTTCTTCGCCTTCGCCAGATGTATTGTGGATCGACCCATTCGAGAAGTTGCCCAATCCGGGCCCCCAACCGAACCCCGAATAGACTACCGCAGAATCTCGATTCTCTATCCTGCGGCTGCCCGGTCCCGCGATTTTGAAGCGCCGGTTAGGTGCAGTAACCGTCCAGTCCGCTACGGTAACCAGGAACTCAGAACGCACATACTGCCCCATCTGCATGGCGGCGGCATAAGTCCAACGCATCTTACGGACATCGGTGAGCGTCACGCCGGGCAGCGAATCGAAGGGTATCGTCACTCGCCACTTCGACGGGGACTCGCCGCCGCTAAAATAGGCCCAGGCGGGCGACCAACTCTCCGTCTTCGCGCCTGAAACAAACCCATACAGGCCCATGCGGTTGCCATTCGCGCCGGTCTCAGAGTATGTTGGCGCCCCGGTATGATCGTACTCGCACACTAGCGTCGCGCCGTTGCTAGTAACACTGATTCGCGGGGACACAACCGCAGTTGCTAGAGCCTGAACCGCCGTCTCAAGGGTGTCCGCGGCGCTAACCTGATAGTTATACTGTTCCTCAAGGAAAGAAATCCCGATGTAATCGCCTGCAGTGATCGTGCCCTGCAATTCGAGCTCGGCGGTGGGATTCACCCAGGCTCCAGCGATCGGAGCGGCATAGTCGCGCAAGCCGATTTTCTGTGGTTCACTTGCCGTCCCGCTCCAAATGCGCAAGCTTGGCCAATCGACGATGGCAAACAAATTGGAGTCCATCAGATGGCAGTTTTCGCGGGACTCCTCATAGCTGAGTGTGTAGCCGGCGAAATCGCCATTTGGCAGATTGCGAAAGGCCGGGTGCTCATAGACGTTGTGCTGATTCCACTCCACAACGCACCAGTCGAACTGCTGGCGCCAGGTACCCGACACTTTGAAGCTATTCGGCGTAGCTTCACTTAGGGCTGCGATGGCTGACGGCCGCTCAAAATAACATTGAAGGTCCTGGTCGGGCCGTAATTTCTCAAGATAGTCTGGCATGCGGATCCTTAGAGGCGAATGGTCACGGTCAAATCGCGTCCCGGTGCGGTGGTGGTGGTTTGGCCCACCGAGACGATATCGAGACTAAGCCGATCCATCGCCTCAAGCGGGCGGAGATTGAAGCCGTTGACGGGGTCGAGAGTAATGGTGGTCCCAGGCGGAGTCGCAGGAATCACCAAGCTACAATATTCCACGCCATTCAGATTGAGCCTCAACTCGATATCCGCCCCCACTGGGGCTTGCCGCACAGTGGCGAATATGTCACGCACCGAATGGCCTTCCTCTATCACCAACTCGGGCGCGGCTCCCGTCTGGATCGCCAGATGTCCCTCCACCTGAATCGAGATTTGTCCCCCCGACAGAGTCCGTAGACCGCCGTTGAGGAAGCCGGTGAACGACGCCTTACCGGTCTCGCCGTTGCCCCGGGCATTAGTCATGAAAAGATCGGCGGACGAAACACGCACGTCGGGTAGAAAGATCGGGAAACTGAATGATCCACTCGCTGGACTGCCGAAGAAGCCTCGGCTAAACGGCACTACAAATGATTTTTGTTCTAACGGGAACAACGACACGCCAGGATCATGCGCAACCGCGGCGCTGTTCTGGGCGCCTCGTACGACCGTGGCTGTCACACCATTTACCTCGACGATCTGTACTAATTCGGACCCCACCTGCACTAGCGTCCCCACCGCCCCGGTCAACGGAGCACTCGTCGTAATCTCTTCAGTTGTATCGTCTACGCCGGAAGCCAGACTCAGAGTCTGGGGCGCACTAAGTTCGCTCCAGTAATGCAGCGTCAGTGTCCCGGCAAAGACGCTGCGTGTATTCTTAAGCGTGGCGAAAGCGACGCCGGCCAATTCCACGGTCCCCTGCCCTAGCGCTTGGATGCCAAACAGCGGAGCCGGTGGAACATCAATATCTATCCCAGACCCGCTGCCGCCACCTAACTGCCATCGTGTAATAGGAGCGAGATCCCTGCCGGAATCGCGGCCGACCGCGTTGACCGCCCTGCCCATGATTTCAATCGTCGCGCCAGGTCTGCCCGGCACTTGAAAGCGGATAGGAGATGTCATGCCGCTTGCTCCGGGTTTCCAGCCGGACTCGGCCACGATAAACTTACTCGTTCCGTCCGGCACAAGAGACCACGGGCGTTCAAGAAGGATCGTGCTAGAGTCATGAGATCCAACCACCCGTTCCTGTCCTGCGCCCAACCCACTGGATATCCGAACGACCATCCCATTGAACTCACCTGCGAGTAAGTTCAAGGTCGAGGCGCCGATACTCGACGAGTTGAAGATCGTAGCCAGCGTCTCGGGAACTAGCTCCAAACGCCAGTCAAACAACGCATAGTCGTAGTTAATATCGGGCGGTCCCGGAAGCAAGGCGCCGAGCCCCGAATCGATGAAAGTATTAGCGACAGGAACCTCGCCCGCGATGCGCAGCAGCTCTTGCGGGTTATCCCCACGATAGACATTGAATCCTGTAGTACCGCCCGAGAAACTCAGTCCTGTCAAAGTAACACGATTCGTTTCGGTGACAGACGCCGTATCAGCCCTGACAACTAGTGATAGATCGCTCTCTTCTCCTGCTGCCCTCAGGGCCGTGACCGAATAGTAGAAACTCCTGCTCCCAAGAAGCGTCCCCCCTGTGGTGGCAATTTGGGGACTAATGGCTACCAGAGGGATATCCACGCCTGGTTGTGGCTGCGTTGGGGTAGTGAACCCGACTTGGAGAACGATAGCTCCACCATCTTCTGTTTGCTCTTCCGACACCGAGAACTGCTGCAAGCCTTGGGAATCGATCTCGGCGCCGACCAAGGGGCGAGGCACTCCAACATTGCCGGAGGCCGCACGACGCGAGACACGCGCACTAGTGGAGCTGCCAGGGTCGTCCGAATACCAATCGTCGCTGTGCAGTTGCGCCTCAATCACTGACGTCCAATGATTCAGCGACGGTCTGATGCTGGTAATCCTGAAGGGGGTCCGGTCAAGCGATTCGCGAACCCAGGTCATCGCTATAATGTCTCCGGGGCGGAGCGTCACGCCCTTGACGCTGGTCTCGAATTCCAGATACAGATTTCCTCGAATCGACTTATCCAGCTGCAGTCGAAGCACTCTCGCCGCCTGATGGAAGTTGGGCACACCAAGCGCCGTGGAAGCTACTGTTATCTCCTGGCGGTTCTGCTCGGCGTCATCAGTGTCGACTAACGATAGGCTGTCCTGTTGAAAGTCGTTGAACTGATCTTGAAACTCGATAGTCGATCGATTCGGAACGTCCGATGTGGCACGGCAGAACATTCGCATCGCAGGTTCGCCGGATTCCCGAGTAAGCACGCCGGACGGGCCGGCGCTACCATCCCCAAACTCATAACCGGGCCACCCCCCGAAGAGCGCTGTAACCGAGTTGCTGCCCGCTGGCAGGGCTGGTTGCTGAATTGCCAGGGTTCCCTCCATCCGCACTTGCAGCTTGCCCTCAGCGTCGTAAGCAAGAAACAATCGCGCCGCCTGCCGGACCCCGCGAATCCAATCGGCGACGCTGCGTCTGCGAGTAAGTGAGAGGTTGCATTGAAATCGCGGCGTCTGCACTGAGTTACCGTGCAAGTCGGACATGCCGATGAGTTCCCCGCAACAGGCAGCCGCGTTCGCAAAGCTGGCCAGATCCAGTTCGGCTGGGTTCCAACCAGCCCGCCGCAGTAAGTCTGCTAACACCCACGCAGGATTGTTAGTGAAGGTGGACCCCAAGGGCTCTCCGGTTGTAGACCAGCTATCAAGCTTCAGCCCCTCGACCATTACTTGTACGTTCGGTAAGCTTCGCCCGTCGCTGACGCGATTCGGGACAGAGATGGCTGCAAATGCCATGCTGCCGTATGGGTCGCCGAGAGGATTGCCCAAGCCGTCCGTAAATTCAAGATTGAATCCACCGCTGCGGGCTCCGTTGTTCACCAGGTTGTACCAGCCGGTAGCCGTCATGTTCCGGCCGCTCACTCCGCGCGGAATCTCTACGCCGTTGACGACCACTTTCAACAGGCTGTTCAACTCGCCGGCTCCTAACAACACCTCAATGCGCGTAAGGTTGCCATCGTTGCGTGCAAATACCACGGGCGGACTCGTCCAAACGGTTCCATAGTGAATCGGCACAAAGTCATTGAATCGGGCTTGATTCTCCGCCACTCGCGAGGACTGAAACGCGGAATCGCCATGGCCCCGCACAAGAATGCTAGCCGGCACAAATTCTATGCCACTAAACCGCGCGGTGATTCGGTTGGCCGAGTCCTTGTCGAACATACCGCGCTCTACGCAGTCATTCCGCGTGTATGCACAAGCACCATACGGCTGGCCCGCGTTCAAATTACCAACGCCTTCTGTTTGGTCGGGCGAATAGCCACAACGGAAGTGCAGCGAGTACCTCCCCCGAGCGCCCCCGTCAACAGCCTCGGCCCGCTGCGCTGCAGTCGAGGGAAAGGCCCACCCGCAGCGCCTCTGAATCCTCATGTCAGGCAAGAAGAGCCGTTGCGGGTTCAATCGGCTGTGGGCGCTCAAGCGAATAGTGGCTTCCACGATCTCTTCCGGCGGATTCAGGAGTCCACGAAACAGCACTATCGTCTCGGACGCGGCTTCACCTGTAAGTAAGTCGAAGAAGCCGAATCGAGCCGTTAACTGAGCCCCTTTGAAACCAGGGACGGCCGCAAGCTGAGAGAGGAATGCGTCTGCGTTGGCCAGGGTCAGCCCAACCTTCCCCGCAGAATCGATTCCCTCCCCGGCATTCCACTTCAATTCAAATAGATTGTGACGGAGCACGCGAGGCTGATAACTGTGGCCGCTGAAGGTTACTGCATGTGTTGACCAGCGTTGGACAGCGCCCGACGTCCATTCGCAGTCGAAGAGGATAAGCGGCGTCTCAGTTATCGATTGTTCTTTGAGTTCGACGATTGATGACATGTCATTAACCTGCTAGCCTGGCTAACACTCGCACTCGCGTGGCAAAGGTCTGGAAACCATCCGCCTCGATCGTGAGTTCATCCTGCGCAAACCGAGCGGCCGAGTGGATTCCAGATTGCCCGAGTGTCCGCTTATAACCGGATGGGTAAGGTTGCGCATCCAGCTGTGCGCCAAAGATTTCGACTGCGGCGGCGCCCGGGATCTCTACGGTAAGCTCCACTCCTACCGAGGTCCCCGTCAACGCCGCCGCAGTCTCGATGCGGCGCCACTGCCCACCCAGGGGGATAGCAGCCGTCACCGACTCCGGCCCGGAGGTTCGCCGCACCACGACCTCACTAGCCGAAGAACTTTTAGCCCAGAAACTGAAACACGTTTTGTAGGAAGCGGGAAGAGAAACGTTCTGCTTGAAAACTTGAGGAAGGCCACTGTTGTTTTGGACGCGCATAGCGACACTCCCGCCAAACGGATCATCCAGTCCACTGGTCCAGACCAGTAATGGGTCACTTTGCCACGGGGCCATCTCAAATTGTTCGCTGCGCGCCAACAGATTCCCGCAAGGGTCGGCGAACAGAAAGGTCTGCCGCCGGCCCTCACTAATCTCGAATAACTGGCGAACTTGCCCAGCCTCTGCCTCTGACAGCCCTCGATACGGGAGATCCCATTCAAGGCCCTGAACGAATGCGTCGACCGATGAGATCTTGTCGCCCCCAATGGCTTCATTCACCACCGCCCGGCGGCGATGGAGAATCCGCAGCGGATACTGGGCCAGGCAGCCCGTGCTCATTTGTGGAAAGTGAGGCATCTATCAACTCCAGTTTTGTTGGATCCAGATTGTAACGGCGGAGCGTGCGTGCTCCCGCAGATCAATTTCCTGGTGGTCGGATTCAAGGCTGCAATCCGAATATTCAACTTCATCCCAAGGATCGAAGAAAGAAAAACTTCCGTGGCGTCCCTGCCGGACATCCAGAAATGACATGACCGCTTGAGTCTCGTCGTCTGTCAGGAGTTCCAGACGTATCATCCACCGCCTGCCCGGCCCCCTGCGTAATCGAAAGCGTTGCTCATCACCGTCGGCGAACCGCAGCACTCGGGTGCCGAACTTCACTACCGTCGCCGACCCGTCTTGTGTCACCGCGCCAGTCTTTAGAATAGGAAAGTCCGTCATGACTTACATCTCTCCGATGACGTCATTCAAAGCGTGTGAGTTCAACATGGCCTCTCGCACTGCACTCGCGATTTGATCGCTGTTGTCGAGGAATGAACGGCTATCCATCGCTTGAACGTGCACCGTAATGTTGGGACCAGCCGCTGCGCTCGCTTGGGTAATCTGTCGTGGTGTCCCATCGGCGCGGTAAGTCAGGGGCGCGATGCCACTGCCGCTCGATATTCCGAGCGATTGATCAATTGGCGCAGCCGGGGACTGAGCCCCCGATGTCAACTCCGAATTGGCTGAGGAATCGCCATCCCGCCGGAACAGCCAGCTGACTAAACCCGCAATTGGCGAACTAAGAGCGCTAAGGCCTGCCGTGTTTCGGACCACCGAGGCGGCGCCGCGGGCCGCGTCGACCGCACCGCTCCCCGCACTCGATCCTCTATCAAGCACTGCCCGGGTATTCAGTTCCAGAATTTCAGCCTGACGCCTAGACGCCTCTTCGCTCACGCCCAGTTGACGGCGCAAGGACTCCAGCTCACGCGTAAGTTCGCCGACACTATCGGTCGAGAGCGGACGGAAGTTACTCGCGTCAGACGGCTCGGCCGCGCGCCCCGTAGTCAAGATGGAAGGGGAGCTCGCCAAAGAAGGCTCGCCTGCTTGTCTCCGCACGAGACTCAGCAGCTCTTGTTGAAGATCGATTGAGTTAGCCATCCGCGTTCTCCTTTTTCATCTCCTGCTGTAAGATCACAAAGGCATCCGCCCTTCGCGCTGGAAGACACTGCATCTCACGGCGGCTTTCCATGCGCCAGGCTCCGAAATACTCGAGATCGGCCATGCTCTCCGGAGTAATGTATGAAACCGGGCACGTTACTGTAGAGACCGCTCCTCTTGCCCAAACCACACGCGGCCTTCCGATCTCGCTGTCGGGAAGAAACCCGCAGCGGCGCCGCACTTCCAAGCCTTGTCGCCGGCATTCGTCGCACTTCCAGGAGGCTTGATTCGAAAACTGAAAATGGAAGGCGACCCTTAGTTTTTTATTTCTTCCTCGCTCAATTTGAGTTCACGCCTTATGGCGAGTAGAATCTCATTCACGAGTTCTTCGGGTCCTGCCTCGATCAGTGAACCGGGCGTTGCCTCGGCACCGTCGATCTTCAAACCGTTCAGGCCCAAGAGACCCCATTCGAGGTAAGCCCGATCGATACGCCGCTGTAGAAGGCCTGCGTCGATTTGATCAATCACGTTGCGGCTCGCGGCCAGAAAGTCGTGACTAAATCCGATCTCACGGATGCGTTGCCCCAGTTCGATTCGGCGTGTCAGCGACAGCCGCGCCACTGTGTAGGCGACCCCTGGGTGCGTCAACGACTGCTTGTAGACTCGACTCGTGTATTCCATGGCTGAGCTCCCTAATTAGGCGAAGGCCACGACTAACTCGTCATTCCCGGCGCCTTGTGCCCGGCTGTCCCGGAACCGCCACCGCAGCCGCGCCTCGTCGTCCTCAAACTGCGGGGTTTCCGGTATTACTTGACTCAGCCAGACACCGCAGAGGTGTCCTTCGCTTTGCCCAAGCTGAAACATGACACTGATCGGTGAGCGTTGCGCCGCCGCCTGATACAACGCGACCGTCTCGGGCTTGCAATCAGTCAGCATGTCTAAGTCCACCGTCACACGGCGCTCGCCAGCTGCGAAACATCCAGGGGTCGCCATACCGAATTCGCGCTCGCGTGTGTCGATATTGTTCTCAAGCGTAACTTCGGCGGCGAGCAAGGTATGAAACTGAGTGGGAGCCGCACCGAACCAGGCCTCCCCCAGACTCCCGGGTATGAGCGAAAAATGACCGGAAACTGGAGGCTCGGCGGGAAACTCACTCAAGCCCGCTGTCGATTCTGTGAATGTGGAACTGTCTACCACTTCACGCGCCGTACCAGCGAACGAGAATTGATGAAAGTCGCCATTCACGGCGATACGCATCCTATCGACCGCACTGCCCACGAGCAGTCTTTGTACCGCGTCCTCAGGACTCCAATAATCCAGAATGCTGGCGCTCGGCAAGTTCGTCGCCGGAAAATATGTAATCGTGCGCCCCAACACGGCTCCTGCGCTTGGCGCAGTAGTGAATGGAGCGTTAAGCACCACCGAGGCGCCATTGGGCACTGCAGCCGCAAATCGGATCTCAGTGAGGTGCCGAACCGCTTGCCCGGGAGTTAGTCCGTGCGGGGCGCCGAAGCTGAGATGCGTCGGGTCGGCCACTGCGCTGACCGTGCCACCGGGAAAGACGACTCCCGCGCCGCCCATCGACGCCTGAATGAGCGCGTCGTATGGGGGTGCATCGGCGCCAGCCGTCCACTCCGTAAGATAAGTCGTGAGGTCAAAGGCTGTGCGGCGGCGGAGCGTGGCGGGCAGACCAAGAAAGGTTCGCCCACCCGTCTTATCGCGTCGACGCAACCGTTCCACGCTCTGCCGCACGTCAAATCGAACCGCCGGAATTCTCTGCCCGGCCGCGAACGCGGCTGCGGTACCGTATCCGCTCTCCAGAGCGGCGTAAATCCGATTGTCATTAGAAGAAATGTAGCAACACATGAGAGTTCCCTTGTCTGTCTATCCGACTTTTACTTGCACCGGCACGGTCACGCGCGCGACTTGTAAGAAGCGCTTTCCGCCAGGCTTGACTGCCTCGAACTTCACTTCATATTGGCCGCTGGAATACACACATTCACGCCATTCGCCCCGGCAGTCTTCAATCACGTCAGTGACGGCTTCGACGTAGATCAGTGTGCCCTGTTCGAGGCCCTGTATGTGATCGCCCGAGTTACGAATTTCGATGGCCAGATCCACGACCCCGGAAAATCGTTTAAACTTTTCGGTCTGTAAGTTTCTGATCCGTTCGCAGTACACAACGATCTGCGGGTATTTTTGCGGCCCGTTCTTCTCCCACTGGTCAACGGCGATGTGCGCAGACTGTATCAGGGGCTCTGGATAACGCTGCAGCAGATTGGGATCACCGCAGAGCCTCTCAAAGAGCTTCCGGGCGACTCCGATGTTGGACCTCAACAACTCCGTTAACGCGCTTGCGGCTTGGGTTCCTACTTGTGACATCTGTATCCCTTAACGCGTCCGGCTGCGACGGATGTAGTAGTCCGGTCGCCGGTCGGGGGGGGCAGTCGGGCCGTGGATGAGCCCGCCTAAGGGCATCGACCAAGTTGATCCGGCCAGAACCGTTGATCCGTTCTGAAGGGTCAACGTATCGTCACTCTCTCCCACATACACGTCGTATCCGATGACGCTGTTGGGTGGCGCGCCGGCAGTCACAGAAATACGTTCGCCATTTGGCGCGGGAACAACCGCAAATTCGCTCTGCGCGCCGGAATCCCCCTGGCGGCCGCGCCACGCGATGCGAATGTAGTATTGGGTGACGGAGCCACCCGTCCCCACGGCCTCGACCAGAGGCTTAGGAGCTCGCGGTACCGGATAGTTCACGGCGCCCACTCCGTAGTCGAATAGCAAGTCCGAGGTCTCCCTGGTCAGCTTTGAGTAATGCTTCCACTTACCCAGGTACCTGTCGTTGAACTGGCTGTTGTATGCGTCGCTATAGAACTCCGCCAAAGTGCGTAGCGAGTGCCAGCGGCGGAGCGGAGCCGTAACTACGACATTGCTCAGATCGACGCCGGGTCCAGAGACTCCGTTTTGATTTCCCGCGCGCAGAAGGAAGACGGCCAGCTCAAGGTGAATCGCCTCGTCGGCCACTCGCAATTTCTGTGTTAGATCAATGTGCTCCCCAACGCTTGCGTCGAGGATGGCGCTGTCTAGCGCTCTTAGATCCTCGACCGTCGATATCGTGCCATCCATTACCAGTGCCACTGTGCCGCCTCCTTTTCGACTGATTTCCGCGGATTACTTGCTATCTTTCGACTTATTTGGCCGTCCGGCCTGCAGCGCTTCAATGTCTTTGTCGGACAATACGGCTACCTGCAGTCTGGCTGGCGCGGCTTCTCGTTCGGCCTTGAGTCTCATGTCGCTCTCCAGAGACCGAAAGGTTTCGACTTCTCCCGGAGTCGCCAAGCGAGCCCGTCCTTCAACCAACATCCGGGCGGCAATCGCCTTGGACGCCTCCGACATGACTCCGGGTTTCCCGCCGTCCGGCGTCTCCCGGCTGACTAACACGGCGAAATCGCCCGGAATCAGTTCAGTTGCTTCGCGAATCTTTGTATAGAAAACTCTGAGGTCCATTGACTTGTCTCCTTAGTGCACAAACAGCGCGGCCGCGTCGGACCGCGGGCCCCTCCGTCGCAAGGCATGGGGCTCCGCAATCCGCGTGGCCACAGGTTGAATTGAACTAGCTACGCACGACCACGCCGTGGTTGTTGCGCAGGACACCGACGCCATACAGCACGTCGACCGTGAACTGCTGGGCGAGAGTGTTGGGCTGGTAGCTCATCACCACACGCATGCCGAAGTTACCCAACTCGGCATATTCGGCGATGGCTCCGGTCCCAAGCAGCGGTTGTGGGAGACGGCGGACCACCAGTCCGAGGGCGTTGCGCGAGAAGGCCAGGTTCTGTGTGGTGGTCGGTCCGCTGCCGGTTTTGGCGACGAATTGCGACCGGAACACGAAGAAGTCCTTAAGCTTCCCGACGGTGCCGTCGATCAACGCACGCAGGCCCGCGTCGCCGGCGGTACCGTATTCGCTGAAACGGGCGATTTGCCGCATCTGCGAATAGGCGTCGCCGCTTACGACGAGGTACTTGGCGGCGCTCGCCGGCACCTTCGCGTTGAAGAGCGCCGTTTCGGCCGAGTCGATCGCGCCTTCGGAGATTGCAGAGCCGCCAGCGCCGACAGCGGTGTTCGCCGTAAATTGAGCGTAAGTGGCTAGCAAGTCCGTTTCAATCTTCTCCGCGAGCGCGGTCACAGCCGGCTGCATATAGAGACGGAGCAGGTCCGGTACGGCCAGAATCTTGGTGACATCCGGTATCTGGAATGTCGCCTCTGCGTGAGTGTTGAGCACGATCGCCGCGTTACCCAGACTCGGATTCTGAGTGATCACCGATCCGCCCTCGGAAATGTTGTTAGCCACCAGGGTTGGAGGGATCGGCACATTCACCGTGTCTCCGGCCTGAGCCAACACTGGTTCGAAATCGCGATTGACCAGGTTACCCATGACAAGGTTTCCCATCAACGCCGGCAGCGCGTCGGCTGCCACGAGCTTCACGATCGCTTGTGCGACGTTCGCGGAAGTAATGGAAGGCATTTCTGCTTCGTCCTCCTGAGGATGTAATTATCTGAATGTTTCTTCGCGCCCGGCTATTAACTAGCAGGATGCGAAGCGATCCGGGCGATCTCTCGCCGGATCCGGTCCATCTCGGCCGGGTCCATACCCGGCTTGATTCGGTCTAGGTCGATGGGACCCCCCGAAACTGTTTCCGCCCGCTGACCGAGCGTGGCGCCAGACCCGCCAGTAACTCGGGCCGGCAGTAACTCTGGATTGTCCTTGACAAATTTCGTCAAGTACTCGCGCATGTCGCCATCAGCGCCGTTTTCGCGGCTGATCAGAGCGCCATGTTCGTTTCGGACGATCTCGTCTCTAACCGCCTTGTAAGCCAGGTCGATTTTGGCGACACCAAGCTTCTGCAACTCGGTCCGGATGGCTGTGCTCCGTTCAGCCTCTTCGGCGCGCTGGCGGGCGCGCTGATTCTCCTCGACTACCTCGTTCAGCTTCCGCTCCAATTGCTCGCGCTTCCGGCGTTCGTCGGCCAACTCCGCTTTGTATGCCGGCTCGGCCTTCGCTTTCTCTAACTGCAGGAATTCACCGATGGCCTCGCGGACCACCAGCTTGATGTCCGGTCCATCGGCGCGTGCCGTGCCATTTTCGTTCTGCTCTTCGTTCATTGCTTTACCTCCCGGTCTTGTTCGATTTCGCCGGCGATCCGATCCTTCACTTCCTGTCTGACGTCGCTCAGGTACTTGAATGCCAGCTTCTTGAACACCTGCTTTTTCAGGGTCGGCGACTCGATACCCAAGCCCAGCAGTGTGCGGGCATCCTCAAGTTCGCCGCTGAAATCGCCTATATCGAATTCGTCCAAACCCGATACATCGATCGAAATGTCGTCCTTGCGCGCTCCGATGACCGCCCGCAGCACGCGTTTCATCGCGTCCTTGACCACATCGCCGAATCCGCGCAGTACTTCTTGCGTGATCGCATAGTCGCGCTGCTTGCTGACTCCCGATTGCTGCCGGTTCAATGAACCGCTACCGGATTGAGTGAGCAAGTAACAGACACGATATATTTCTTCCTGCAGACGTGTCAGATTGTCCGCAGCCAGTTGAAAGACCTTACCTTCAGGCTCGGTCCATCCGAATCGATCGTTGACGCCCAGTTGGATGTAATAGGATTCACCGATCACCTGATTCCAGTCGCGTTCGGAGTAAATCACCGGGGTGGCAAACAAACCCAGTGTTAATGCCCAACCCAGCGCATTCGACTTATTGAAATGCTCCAGTTGAAGAAGCCCCGCCTTGTTCATCAGCCACAGTCCTTCTGGCATCCGCAGAGGGAACAGCGGCACCCGGTTCTGAGAGGCAAAGGCATGCTCGCCTTCGCTCTCCAGTTGGGGCGCCGCAGTGCGGCCAGGCTCTTCGACCGAGCGGTAGATCTGGTATCTCCTCCGGTCGTAATAGAGCCATCGGGTCTGCTCCCTCCGGGCTCCGGCTTCGAGCGTAGGCTGCCGGTCGAACTTTGTCCGAATCACCGCCCACTCGAAATCTCCTCGTTCGTCCGTGGCCCAATTGATCAACTGCTCCGCCGGGCAGTGGCTCAAGTATGCACGGGACGTTCCCTCGCGGTCTTCTTCGGCCAGTGTCGCCGGCTTACGTTCGGCCCGAGGGAAGTCCACCAACGAGTAACTGACGCCGCAGACCATTGCGTCTAAGAACTGCTTCCGGTAGAAGTCGGTCAGCGTCGTGCCGCGCATGTCGCAGTCCTCCGAGAACTGACCGAGAAACTTCCGCGCCCTCAGATCGTCTCCTTCCGCCAGGAGCACCGGTTCACGGCGGAAGAGTGTGGAGGCATACCAGTCGACGATCGATCCAGCGTAATTCTCGTAGAACACCCGCTCCAGCCGTTCGTGGTATACCTCGGCGGCCTCTTTCTGGCGCCGGATGAGATACTCACTCGCGCTCGCCCGCAGTTGTTCACCGCCGACATACAGGTCGCGGTATCGTTTCCAGATTCCGCGCTTGGCCCGATACTCGGGATGCTCGCTGTCAATCGCATGAGTCAGATTCGTTTCCATGCAGCCTTCCGCTCCGGTTGAATTTGCACCAGAAAACACAAAAGGCGGTGCGCCGGCCTGTTTAGCCGTCATCACCGCCTCACTGCGTCGTGGCCAGATCTCCCGGCCCACCGAAAGATTAGCAGGTCACCCCTTACCGGGCCTGACTCTTCGTCGCTGCTATTACCGACAACTTACTGAAAGGAAGGAAGAAAACTTTCTTTCGTTTCCTTGTCACCGTCCTCGGGCCATACTTACAAATCGGCCAAAGTCTTCTCGACCAGTCGCGGTAAGTATGTTTTGTACCTACTCGCGCCGCTGTTAGTCTCGGTCGGAAGCTTGCTGATCGCTTCCCTGGCGGAAGAGGCTTTGCCATCCAGTGCGTCCAGCCCCGTAAACGCCGCCAAAGCCACGAATACTCCGTTTTGGTCCACTGCCGCCATCGCCATCAATGCACCAACCGCGATCTTCACATCCTGCTCGTTCCCATGCAGCCCCAGCGCCTCAGCCGCAATTGCCCGTACGTATGGCGACTGATCCTTTACCGCGCTCCGTAAAGCGTCATCCACTTCCCGCCTTACCAGGTAACCTTGCGCCGCCCAATAACGAATCGCGGCGTCCGGATCGCTGAGTGAAGGCCGCCCAGTGCCGCGAGTAGCTTGGTCCGCCGCATCAACTACGCGAGTCACGGGATACCGGGTCGAATCGTGTCCCATTTCAAACGGGGCCGACTGGTCCGCGCGCGAGTGGATCTCACCTTCCGGAAGAAAACCGACGTCACAAATCCTTACCGCCAGATCGCGTTGAGCCTTGCGCATTCGTTCAAGAATCGGCCGATGTTGCGGCGAAGAGGCCAAGTTGCGAACTTCGTCGCGGTCGTTACTAAGATCGTAAAGCTCCTCGGCCGCCTTGGTCTTCCAAAAGGCGCTCTGCTCGCGATTCAACTTGCCCTGATCGTGGAGTTTCTTCCAAACGGCCGTGGTGGGCGTCTGGAACATATAGTCGATGTGCTGCCCGTAAATTCTATGCGGCATGTAGTTACGCACATAAACATACCGCTCGTCTCGAACGGACCGCACCATGTCATACCGCTCATCCATACGACCGCGAAATCCATACAAATATGGCTGCGTCTCGGCCGGTTTGGGTCCAGCAAAGGCGTGTCCCTGATGCCACGGCTGCGGTGGAAGGCCCGCTAATGACAACACGGTCGGAGCCAAGTCCACAAAGGATACCAGGCTCGGAGACGTGCCGCCGCTTCGGTAATCCGACGGTCTCAGATGCTTGAATTTTTCCGGGATATGAACCAGCAATGGCACGTGCAGTCCGGAGTTGAACGGCCATCGTTTGGAGCGCGGCATTCCTGATCCATGATCGCCGTAAAAAAAGACGATCGTTGAGTCGGCCAGTCCAGCGTCAGCCAATTCTTTCAGTTTCCCGCCGGCCCACGTATCCATCGTCCGGATGTTGTCGTAATACTGCGCCCAGTCCTCACGGACCTCCGGACTATCTGGGTGATAAGCGGGTATGCGGACCTCTGCCGGATCGCTGACGCGCTGATGTGGCCGCGTTCGGATCTGGCTCTCATGAGTAATTACATTGTTGAACACCGCAAAGAATGGCTGTTTGTCACCCCGATTCCGGTAGTGCGCCTTCGCCGAGGACTCGTCCCAGACTTTGCCCGTAGCCGCAAGATTGTAGTCCTCCTTCGAGTTATTCGTACAGTAGTATCCGGCCTCGCGCAGGTAACACGGAAACATCTTCATGCCAGCCGGCAAACGGGTCATGGAGCGCATATGCTCAGCTCCAGTGGATGGCGGATAGAGCCCGGAGATGATCGTCGTCCGCGCCGGGGCGCAGACAGGCGCATTGGACCATGCGTGCAAATACCGAAGGCTGCGCGCGGCCAGCGCGTCTACATTCGGCGTTGCGGCATACTTGTCGCCGTAGCAGCCCAGCTGGGGGCCGGTGTCTTCGCAGGTAAGCCAGAGAATGTTGGGCCGTTCAGCGGTTTGCGCCTGGGCGATCGAAGCGCCCGCGGTGACAGAAAGGAACCGGCGACGTTGCATTGGTAGATTATGGCGCATTTCCGCGGGTCGTCTCGGGCTGGGACATAGGGTGCGGGACCTACTCAGCCACCACACCGCAATGTGGGTGTGTTAGAGTCGTAGTGATTTGGCGACGACTTTGCGCGTGGGAGAGCATAGTGTGGCAGTAGTCGAAGGAATGAAGGGCTCGCTCAAGGAGCGCGGCATCCGTTTGACGCGCCAGCGGCAGATCCTCCTTGACTTAATCGACAAATCCGGCAAGCATTTAGACGCCGAGAGCCTGTATCACCTCGCGCGAAAAGAAGATCCCAAACTGAATCGCGTCACCGTCTATCGCACCTTGAAGATGCTCAAGAAGGGCGGCTTGGTGGACGAGTTAGACCTGATGCATTTCGGTGGCGATCAGCATTTTTATGAGACACGGCTTAAGCAGGAGCACGCGCACGTGATCTGC
>JAYUSQ010000259.1:0-3840 GCA_043755595.1 Acidobacteriota bacterium
GCTCCCGGCAGGGCAACGCCGTAGATCCGCGTAAGCGAGAGCACCGTAGGTCCAAGTAGAATGGAGCGTGCGCGCCCGTAGGATGGCGTAACGGGAGCCGTAGAATCGAGTAAAGCGGGGGCCAAAGCCCGTAGGATGGCGTAAGAACTGGGGTGGCGAAGCCCGTAGGACCGGGTAAATGGGCCGATCGGCAATGCCCGTAGGGTGGAGGAAGGCCGCCCGTAGGCTGACGGAGGAGTTCCGAAGGCTGGAGGAAGCGTGCCGTAGGATGGCGTAACCGGAGCCGAAGAGTGACGTAAAAAGGCCCGGAGCACGGCGTAACATTTTCGGGGTGAAATGTTTTGGATTGAATCACATCCGCGCCACTAGAGGTTTTCAGGTTGTAGTGCTCTTGTGCAATACAACAAAATATGGTGTTTTTGTTGCGGGGCGGAAACCGGGCGTGGCACAATCGAACAACCCGATCGGCTGTCCTCCCCCGGGCCGACGTTCATTGAGGAGAATAGAACGAACCACATGGCCAAGGCTATGGCGGCTAAACAGTCCCTCGTCGAGTTCGGCGGCGGTGAAGAAGCCAGCCGCGCACAGGATTTCATCAAGCTTGAGAAGAACCTGAACTATATCAGTTTCTTCAGTCCGTCGAAATCCAAACGCGGCAAGGCGAATCCCGAGGCCGCGCCGCGCGTGCGCACAATCACGTATCCGCCGCGCGAGATCGACGGCAAAATCGTGCATCCCCGCACGACGATCAAACCGGATGCACAACTCGGATTGCCGACGACGGCGGACCGCGACAAATACATGGCCTTCATGAAGATCGTCACCGATCGGAAGGCCAAGCTGGGGCAGGTGCAAAATCCGATCGGCTTCACAACCTACGAATTGCTGAAGGGACTCGGGCTGACCGACGCGGGCTTTCACTACGAAGAAGTGAACCAGTTTCTCGAACGTATGGTGTCGACGACGATCAAGAGCGAGTACGCCGTCTATTTCCACAACACCAAGCGGTTTGCCAAGGATATTTTCCATGTGTTCAATCGCGCTGTGCTGACCGGCCAAGAGATGCCGGATGGCGCCGTCGCTCAGATGAACTACGTGTATCTTTCCGATTGGCAACTGGAGAATATCAACACAAATTACACTTTCCCGATCGATTTCAACTCTTACCGGCAGTTGAAACGCGATATCGCCAAGGCGTTGTTTGGACATCTGCATACTTGGTTCTACGCCTCGCGCGGGAAGCCGGTGGAGCGGAAGTATTCCGAGTTGTGCGAGTTGCTGGATATTCAACGCTGGCCGCATATTTCCAAGGCCAAGCAGATTCTGCAACCGCCGCTGGATGAGTTGATTCGGATCCGGTATTTCCAATCGTGGGATCTGGTGCATACCGTGGACGGGTCCGACTTCAAGCTGATCATGTCGCCGGGCGATGCGATTTTGCGCGTGACGCGGCCCCGGCTGAACACGGCGAATCCGGTGGTGGATCCGGCGATGGAGGAATTGGTGAAGGCGCTGGCCGAGCGGGGCGTGCGTGAGCCGGATGCGCGGCGGGCGTTGTTCGATATCGATCTGGAGAAGCAGGCGGTGCGCGATCAGATCGAATGGTTTGACGAGCAGGCGCGGACGATGGGACAGTCGATGACTAATCCTCCGGGATTTTTGCTGGCGACGATTCGCGAGAACTGGGCCGTGCCAGCCGGGTTTGAGACCACGCGCAAGAAGCAATTGCGGCTACGGGCGATGCGGGAACGCGAGCAATCGGCGGCGGCGACGGCGGGCGCTCCCGCGCAACAGGAGCTGCGGCGGATCGAGGGCGAAGAGCAACATCGGCTTTGGGTGGAAGCCCGGGTCGACGAGGCGATTGCGACGCGCTATACGACGGCTGACCGGGCGCGGCGGTTGCGGGCATTCCGCAAGGAGATTCTGGAGAAGTATCCAGGCGTCTACGATAAGGCGGTGGAAGGCGCGGGGACCTCGCCGGCTTTGGAGGAACATGCGCTCCGGCTGCTGCGCGAGGAGATGAAGGTGAGCTTAGCGTTGCCTTCGCTTGAGGAATTCACGCGGCGACCGCAGGGTAATTTGTTTTAAACGAGCCGTAGCTCGGCGTAAGGCGACTCAAGTGTAGGATAATGTCGCGATGTTACCGCGCGCGATTCCACGTCTGGTTGTTTTCGCCGTTTCGCTTCCGCTGTCGGCCGTCAACTGTGATTTGTCGGCGTACAAAGCATCGCCGGGCCTCACCGCTGTGCATGCCGGAGCCGATCTTCGCGTCGTGTGGGCCGGTGCATCGGGCGAAGAGCTGCGCGCCAGCTTCGGGGTGGACGAGAGAACGCCGAGGGTACGTGAATTGGCCGCTCGCAAGGCTGGCGGCGCGTGGGTGACGCTGGGGCGCGACCTGTTGCCGGAGTTCCGCGTAACTGCGGGGCTGAGAAGGATCTCGCGGCAGCAATTGCAGCCGCTTGAGCTGCTTAAACGCACTGATCCGGAATATCTGGAGCGGGAAAAATGGAAGGCGTTCTGGGATGCGCCGCTTCGCGTTCCCGGTAGCGCCAATACGAATCCTGGATTGCCGAGGAGCGAGAGCGAGATCCGGCGGGCGGCTTCGTCCTTCCAGACCACCGCTTGCTCGGTGAAGAGCAATGGTGGGCGCCTTGAAGTGACGTTCGACGGCTTGACGCTGGGCATCTTCGCGGGCGAGTTGCGCTTTACGGTCTATCGGGGCACGAACCTGGTTCGCCAGGAGGCGATGGCTAAGACTCAGGAACCTTCGGTTGCGTATAAGTATGAGGCTGGGCTGAAGGGTTTTGCCATTGAGCCGGGGCGGCGGGTGATTTGGCGCGATGTGGCGCGCGCCTGGCAGCACTACGAATTTGGCGGGGCGGCCAATCGGGATCCGGTAGGACTGCGCGCACGCAACCGTCTGGCGGTGATGGAGGGCGGCGCCGGTAGCGGCTCAGTCGCGGTCTTCCCTGCCCCGCACAAGTTTTTCTTCGCGCGTGAAATAGAACTGAATCTCGGCTACGTTTGGTACCGCAAGGACGATGAGAAGAGTTTCGCACTGGGCGTGCGGCAGGCCGATCACGAAGAGATGTACCGGCCGTTCGGGGTGTCGGACGAGATCTGGCGGAAGCGGTCCACGCAAGCGCGGAGTTTTGCGACCGGAAACTTTGCGCTGTATAACGCTCCGCCGGGAACGGTGCAACGGATGGCGGTGTACTACTATCTCAGTCCGGGCAAAGGCGAAGCGGCGGCTGAAGCGGTGATGAAGTTCACGCATGGCGATCGCTACGCTCCTCTCGCCGGGCATCAGGTGGCAGTGGGGCATTTCCATACTCACTTCCATGAGCAATTGCTCGATGCGGGCTCGCTCGACGTGCAAGCGCCTTGGATTCCGACGTTCCGGGCGCTAGGCATCAACATCGCAATGATGTCGGACTTCCACGGCGACGGGCACCCGGACGACTCCGGGCCGTTGCGTTTTCCGGAGCAGAAAGCTTACTTCGACGCCTGCGCCCGGCATTCGGATCGCGATTTTCTGATCATGCCCGGCGAGGAGCCCGACGCGCATCTGGGCGGCCACTACACCGCCGCGTTCCCGAAGCCAGTCTACTGGTCGCACACCCGCAAGGAAGGGCAGAGCTTCGTGGAAAATCATCCAACCTACGGGACTGTGTACCACACCGGCAACGCGGCTGAAGAGCTTGAGTTACTCAAGCGCGAGAACGGATTGGTGTGGCAGGCGCATCCGCGGACGAAGGGGTCGAGCGGCTATCCGGAGGCGATTCGCGCGACCGAGCATTTCCGGAGCGACCGGTATCTGGGCGCTTCGTTCCAGTCGCT
>JAYUSQ010000260.1:0-12088 GCA_043755595.1 Acidobacteriota bacterium
CAGCTCTTTCCGGTTTCTCGCCAAGGATTCCTTGATGCGCGTCCCCATTATCGGAGGCCATCTGCGCCGGGGCGGCCACATTGCCGTGGAGCGTGACGATGCACGCGCCGCCGTTCGCAGCCTGGCTCGTGCGGAAAAGCTCCTGCGCGATGCCCGCGTGTCCATCCTGGTTTTTGCTGAAGGCACCCGCTCGGCCGGCGGAGATCTGCAGGCTTTCAAGAGCGGCGCGGCGCATTTGGCCATCCGTTCCGGGCGCCCCGTCGTTCCGCTGGCCGTACATGGAACCGCCGATGTGATGCCAAAAGGTCATCGTCTCCTGAGGCCGGGCGTGATCCGCCTGTTGGCCGGGGAGCCGATTCCTACGGCCGGTCTCAAGTCCATCGATCGCGATTCGTTCACCGCGCGGCTGCAGGCCAGTGTGTCTGAACTGCGGGAACGCGTCGTGCAGATTCGGGCTTGATCGCCTATACTCAGAATCTATACCTATGCGTAGAGTCTGGATGGTGGGTTGCTTGGCCTGGGGCGCGGTCGCGCAAACCATCAGCTTTGAAGAATACACCCCTAAGTCAACCCTGGTGGTCCCGCAGAATCCGCGAACCCGGGCCAAGTTCCCCTTCGTAGACATGCACGGACATCCTCGTCAAATGGGTTCGCCGGAAAAGATCGGGCAGCTCATCAGCGAGATGGATGCCATGAACATGCGCACGATGGTGAACCTAGACGGAAGATCGGGCGACGCCTTGAAGCGCACCCTGGAGAACATGCGCGGCAAGTACCCGGGCCGGTTCGTCGTCTTCGCCAACATCGACTTTAACGGTATTGACGACCCGAAATGGACCGCTAAAACCGTGGCGCAACTCGAGCAGGATATCAAGAACGGCGCCTCCGGCCTGAAGATTTACAAGAACCTCGGCATGGACGTCAAGGACGGCAAGGGTCAGCGCGTGAAAGTGGATGACCCACGCATCGATCCGGTTTGGGCCCTCTGCGGCAAGCTCAAGGCGCCGGTGATGATTCACACCGCCGATCCGGCTCCCTTCTGGCTTCCGCAAGACAAACTCAACGAGCGTTGGCTTGAGCTGAAAGAGATGCCGGGCCGCGCTCGCTCACCCGAAAAATACGCTCCGTTTGAGACCATCATCGCCGAACAGCATCGCATGTTCAAGAAGAATCCCGGCACCACATTCGTGAATGCGCACCTCGGCTGGTACGGTAACAACCTCGGCGAATTGGGCCGCCTGATGGACGAAATGCCAAACATGTACACCGAGATCGGCGCGGTGCTGGCCGAACTGGGCCGTCAACCGCGTTTTGCACGCCAGTTCTTCATGCGCTATCAGAACCGCGTGCTGTTCGGCAAGGACACTTACACACCCAGCGAGTACCCCACATACTTCCGCGTGCTCGAAAGCGCCGACGAGTACTTCGATTACTACCGCCGCCGTCACGCCTTCTGGCAGATGTATGGACTGGATCTGCCGGATGAGGTCCTGAAGAAGCTCTACTACAAGAACGCCGCCAAGATCATTCCCGGCATCGACCTCAAGAAGTTTCCGCAATGACACCAATCGACGCCAACGCACTGCCTTGGGAAGAGCGCTTCAATGAGCATCTGGGCAAGACGCTCTATCGTAAGAACCTGATCTCAGACCCCGCGACGGGCATGGAGATCCGGCTGGTGAAGTATCCGGCCGGTGTGATCAACAAGCGCCACGTGCATCCGTGCGCGCACGGGATGTACGTGCTGGAAGGCACGCTGGCGACGCACGCGGGCAGCTTCGGGCCGGGCCACTTCGTCTGGTTCCCGGAGGGCGAAGAGATGGAGCACGGCGCAACGGCCGAGACGGATGTGGTGGTCTTGTTCATTACGAACAAGCCGTTTGAGATTCACTACCTGTGAACGGCGGGTCTGGCTCGATCGATCTGGAGACGCTCGCGCGCGAGTCGATGCAGGCCAAGGGATTCGACCCGGATTTCTCGGCTGAAGTGCTGACGCAGTCGCGTTCGATTTCGATGACCACCTCGCCGGGGACTCGCGATCTGCGGTCTTTGTTGTGGTCTTCGATCGACAACGATTTTTCTAAAGACCTGGATCAAGTCGAGTATGCCGAGCCTGCCGCAGACGGGCGGATTCGCCTGATGATCGCCATCGCCGATGTCGATGCGGCGGTGGCGCAGGGCACAGCCATCGACCGGCACGCAGCCGATCAGACGGTGTCTATCTACACGCATGCCCGCGTGTTCCCGATGTTGCCCGAGCGGCTCTCGAACGATCTGACATCGCTCAACGAAGGCGAAGAGCGGCTGGCCATTATTACCGATCTGGTGGTGGAGCGCGATGGTTCTTGTTCGTCGGCTGAGCTGTATCCGGCGCGCGTAATTAACCACGCCAAGCTGACGTACAACGCCGTGGGCCCGTGGCTCGAAGGCCGCGCCGCCGCGCCCGCCGCCATTGCCCGATCCAAGGATCTTGAGCGGCAAGTGCGCTTGCAGGACGAGGCTGCGATCGCGCTTCGCCAAGCCCGGTTGCGGCGAGGCGCGTTGCAATTTGAGCGCAGCGAAGCGGAGATCGTGATTGAGAACGGGCGCGTCAAAAGCTTTGGGGTGGCGCGTAAGAATCGCGCCGGTGAGTTGATCGAAGACTTCATGCTGGCGGCCAATCAGGCGATGGCGCGGCGGTTCCGCGAGATGGGCGTGTGGTCGATCCGGCGCGTCGTGAAAGCCCCTCGGCGGTGGGACCGGATCGTCGCTGTCGCGCAGGCCGCTGGCGAGAGGTTACCCGCGCAGCCCGATGTCACGGCCTTGAGTGCATTTCTAAACGGCCAGCGTCAACGTAACCCAGGCGGCTATGGGGATCTGTCGTTGTCGGTCTTGAAGTTGCTTGGTCCGGGCGAGTACGCCGTCGAGCCTCCGGGCGACACCGAGCCCGATCACTTCAGCCTTGCCGCGCTTGACTACACCCATTCCACTGCGCCCAATCGGCGCTTTGCCGACGTGGTGACACAGCGGATTCTTAAGGCTGCGCTCACAGGGGCGGCACCGCCGTATTCTGAAACGGAACTGGACGCCATTGCCCGCAACTGCACACTAAAAGAAGATCAGGCGCGCAAGGTGGAACGGCTCATGGACAAGCGCATTGCCGCCTTAGCGTTGGCCGATGATATTGGGCGGCGCTTTGAGGGCATCGTTACGGGCGTCACACCGAAGGGGACCTTCGTGCGCGTGACCGATCCGCCGGCTGAGGGACGGCTGTGCGCGGGCGAACAGGGCGTCGACGTGGGCGACCATATCGCCGTGAGGCTATTGAAGGCCGACGCACGTTTGGGTTTTATCGACTTCGCGCGCGTCTGAACCGCTCCCTCGCGGTCGCGGCTCGGTTACGGACGGTCGCGGCTCGGAACCGAACGGCGACCAGCGGGAGCGGGCTAGGGTCTGAAATCCCGGACCATCTCGACGACGGCCTTGACGTTTTCCACCGGTGTTTCCGGCAGAATGCCATGGCCCAAATTGAAGATATGGCCGGGGCGGGTGCCGGTGCGCCTGAGTAACTCATGCACACGCGCCTTCAACTCCGGCAGAGGGGCGAAGAGCGCAGCCGGATCCATGTTGCCCTGAATGGCGCTGCGATAGCTGATGTCCATCCAGGCCTGATCGATGTTGACGCGCCAGTCGATGCCGAGCACGTCGCCACCAGCGGCATGGAGTTCCTTGAAGTAGCCCCCGGTGCCGGTGCCGAAGTGGATGACCGGGACGCCGCCCGAGCGAATCCGCTCAATCAGCGCGCGGGAATACTGCGAGACGTAGCGGACATAGTCGTCCGAGCCGAGCGCGCCGATCCAGCTATCGAAGACCTGAATCGAACGGGCGCCGGCGGAAATCTGCATGAGCGCATAAGAGCCCAACACGTCGACGAGTTTGCCCATCAGACGGCGCCAGAGGGTTTCGTCGCGGTACATCATCGTCTTGGTCTTGAGGAACGTGCGCGACGGACCGCCTTCGATCATGTAACTCGCCATCGTAAATGGCGCGCCCACAAAACCGATCACCGGCACGCGGCCGGCAAGGGCGCGTACGGCCAGTTGGATGGACTCACCTACGTAGCCAAGGTCATCGGTATCGGAGATCGAAAGCGCATCGACGTCGGCGGACGTAGTCACCGGGTTATCGATCACCGGCCCTTCGCCTTCGACAAACTTGAGCTTCAGGCCCATGGGTTCGACCGGCAACAACAAATCCGCGAAGATGATCGCGGCGTCGACGTCGAGCGCCTCCACGGGTTGGAGCGTGATCTGCGCGGCCAAGTCAGGACGCTTGCAGATCTCAAGAATCGGGAAATGCTTGCGGATCTCCCGGTACTCTTTCATATAGCGGCCAGCCTGCCGCATGAACCAAACCGGGCGCACGTCCGTCGGACGGCGGCGGCAGGCATCGAGGAAACGGCTATTCATTGAAGCCACGCGCATCGGGTTTCCGTTTTGTCCTCACAAAAAAATATTTTGGTCAGGTGTTTTCGTTGATCGGCGTGCCGCGATGCCCAGGTGCGGCCGAGGATGAACATGGGCTTGGTCCAGGCTTCGCTATCGATCGCCTTGGGAGCCAGTACGGACACCGACAACATGCCCTCGGCCGGGTATCCGGTGCGAGGATCGAAGATATGACTGTAGAGCTTTCCGCCGCTGACGAAGAACTTTTCGGACGTGCCGGAGGTGGCCATCGACGAATTGTTCAACGTAACTTCGCCCACATTCTTATTGGCGTCTTTGGGGTGGCGGATTTTGACGGACCAACCCTTTTCGCCAGGGGGTGCGCCGATGCCGAATACACTGCTGCCGCCGGCGGAAACCAAGGCCGAGGCGACGCCGCGTGAGCGCAGGATTTCGACGATTCGGTCCACGGCATAGCCCTTGCCGATGCCACCGGGGTCCATTTCGACGCCTGGGCGGGCATACTGGATCGTCAGATTGTCGCGGTTCAAAATCACGTTTCGATAACCGACCTTGGCCAACGCCGTTCTTATCTCAGCGCGGTGCGGAAGCCGTCCAGCGCCCCGGAAGAATCCCCAGGTCCTGACCAGCGGTCCCACTGTAATGTCAAACGCACCGTCACTGGAGCGGCTATATTGCAAGCAGGCTTCCACAAGGCCGAACAGCTCCGGACCCACGCGGACGGGCCGCGAACCGGCTTCCCGGTTCACCAAACTCCACTCACTTCGCGGCTTGTAGTTCGACAGCAGATCGTCAAGCCGCTGCACCTCTTCAAAAGAGAGGTCGATGGCCGACTGGAGGACATTGCGATCCTCGCCGTAAGCCACGATCGTATAGACCGAACCCATGGCGTCCAGGCTCGACTCGATCCGGAGCATTTCTCCAGCGGAGACCGAGGAACCGGTGGCGGCCAGCGCCCACGCCCACCACAACGGTATCACACTCACCCGCATAACAGCATCATTCGAAGGTGTTTTTTAGTCCTACGACCTGGCGCGGCCACGCTTCATACGGCGCAGGAGAGCGGCGGTGCGGTCGCGGACGGCGGGGGCGACGTCGGGGTCGAAGTAGAGATCGGGAAGGCGGAAGATGTTGAGGCGGTCGGCGATCAGGACCTTGATGTAACCCTTTGCTTTTTCAATGGCTTCCATGCATGCGACTTGTTGGTCGGGCGTGCCGTCGATGGCGAGGCGGATGTGGGCCTTTTTGTGATCGGGCCCCATTTGGACCTCCGTGACGGTCATCGAGGTGATGCGCGGGTCGTTCAGTTCGTAATTGAGGATCTCGCCAAGCTCGCTGCGGAGCGATTCGGCCAAGCGTACGGATCTGTGCTGGGGTTCCATTTTGAGCGCCTGCTGCCTCCTATTATATGACCGGGTTTGTTTTATACCGTTATTTTTTTGGCTGGTCTAGAGCGCTGCGGGGGCTCCGGCTTCGCGCGGGGCGAGGTCGAATCGAAGTTCTCACTTGGAACTTTTCGCTGAGTGGAATTTAAGGCGCTTTGTGCTTGAAAACGCGCGGCACCAAGGCGGGGCCATTGCCCACTGGCGAGGATCAGAGGCCAATGGGCAACGGCTTCAACATTGATGAGGTTATTTCTTTAAGATTGACTGGCTTAATGCAGGTGCGCGCCGGTTATGTTCATATCTCCAGAACTCAACATTGATGGATCAATTTCAACGCGCTTAGGACCCGTCTTGTTTCCAGAGATCGATTTCAAGAGTTCTCGGATATCAAGATTTGGCATATTGCGGGCTACGGCAGCGGTCCTGACCGTTAGTTCGTGTCCCGGTTGCACCACCAGCCTTTCAAGCAGAGCTGTATAGCAAATCAATCGAAGCACCCGGTCGGCTTGCGCGCCGATTGTTGCGGCGCTATTTTCCAGTCGGGACAAATGCACGGCGGTCAGGCCCATCAGCGTGGCTAGTTCACGTCCGCTTAGCCGTGCTATCTTTCTGAGGAACCTAATCTCTTCCCCGCACATCAAAGATTCCTTGGCGATTAGCTGCAACATGATCTGGATATTCAATCCAGACATGCTCGGTATCTCTGGCGCTTCAGAGCCGCAGTCAGCGCAGACGTTCACGGTTATGTTCTTCAGCGTGACGTTCTGCAGCCCGCATTCAACGTATCGGTAATCCTTTTTGACGCCCTCGCAGTTTCCACCACAATTCAAACACCTCCGAGTCACTTTGGGTTCCTTTCCTTCTTACTGGCAGCGCGTTTCACGCTGCATTGGTGAACCGTCACCAAGCTAATTCTCGGGCACTCGCTAAAATCAGAACCACAGTCCAATGCCACCACCAAGTTCCAGCCTCGCCCCTCGATCTTTTTGAAAAGCTGGTACTTGAAAGAGTCGTGCTCTTTCTCGTAGACTGGGCCGGATATGATGCTTCCCGTTTCCAGTAGGGTTTCCGCATCCAATATGTCAAATTCCCTCGCGCTACACTGTTCAGTGAAGTGACCGCTTGGCTCAACTACACCAATACCTAAGCGCTCTGATAAATATCAGTTGCGCATTTTCGTTCGTCGGAGGCACGGGCAATGCCATTGGGATGCCTAGTGTGGGTGCCTTATCATCAGTAAGCTTCACGTTCTCAAAAACCACCCGGCCTCCGTTCCTTTTGGCACAGGCCCCGTTCCCGTGTTGATATTATGTTAACCATTAACACTACATCAAGTCAAGAGGAAGCTGTGGAAATTTTCGACCGGCTGTGGATTTTGTTGACGCGTAAGACTTCGAACCATTTAAATCGGCAATTCAAAGCCGGGGGCGACGGGGGTGCCTTTATCGATTTGTTGGATGGCGGCTTCGAAGCTCAGCTTGTTGAGCTCGGCTTTGGCGCGGATCTCGGCGAGCAGGGCGCGGCGGATGCGGTTGGTTTCGACGAGCGGGGACGGGGCGGTTTCGCAGCCGGCGAAGTTGGTGCGTGCGGCGCGCTCGTTCTGGAGGGCTTTCAATTGTTGTGACGCCTTTTGGAACGCGCGTTCGTGGCGGGAAGTGTATGTGGCGAGGGTCTTTAGCGCGGCGCGGGTTTCGGGGTCCTTGTAGGGATCGGGCGTCGACCCGAGGAGATTGGCTTCGTTCATGCGGCAGCGGCGGAGGTTCCATTGGGCGTGAATGATGGCCTCGAAATGGAGGAGTTCGAGTTC
This sequence comes from Acidobacteriota bacterium, assembly GCA_043755595.1. Classification (GTDB taxonomy): domain Bacteria; phylum Acidobacteriota; class Terriglobia; order Bryobacterales; family Bryobacteraceae; genus VFZP01. Next base: position 7,638 of record JAYUSQ010000260.1, read on the forward strand.
GCCGACGGGGACGAGTTGGGCGGCGAGCGCGGATTGAAGGCAGGCGAAGATGGCGGCTTCCTCGTCATCAGCGATGTGGAGTTGGCGGGAGCAGAGGCCGTGGGCTCGGGCGTTTTGGGAGGATCGGGCTTTGCCTTGTTCGGTGACGGGCCCGGTGGAACGGCGGGCGTTGGCGCGATTAGCTTCGATTTGTTCGGGGGAGGTTCTTGAGGGGCTCATGGGTGGCGCGGCTCCTTTTTTGCCGCTGCGATTGAAGAATAGCTGAGGGGCCGAACGGGGCGGCGCTGGGCGGATGGGTAAGTGGCGCGGAATGAGGGGGATGGGATTTTTTAGCGACGCGTGACTCGGGTTTTTGGGGTGATCGTTAGTCCCTATCCCAGAGAGGGAAAGGCACAGGGGCGGATTTTGTTTGTACTGAACCTTGCAGCGACACCGATATGGTGTAATGTGATGAATTGCGAAGGAATCGAATGCCGCCAGGAAATGCAAAGACATCGAGGTCAAAGACGTGACAACGTTTCGCGCTCTCGTCTGCTTCCGGCCGGAAGTTTACCGACGGTTGAAGAGATCGCGGACAAAAAGAAGGTGTCACTGGCTTGGGTGGTTCGAAAGCCTGCGGAAAAATACATCTGTGGAAAATGGCCGTTGTTTGACAGCTCCAGCAGGGAAACGACAGTCGTGAGCAAGAAGAAGATGATTGAAGCCAACAGCATGACGGACGCCGTCGAGGCAGGCGATTTTGTAAAGCCTGGGTACGTTAAGGATTACGTTAGCGGAATCGCCGTGAAGGCAAGTCCTGAGGAGATTGGAGCCGTCCAGGTTTTCTCCCAACGGCTGGTTGAGGATTACGGCTACCCCAAATCCTGTTTGCAGACGCGGCCCCAGTTCCGAGTACGGATCAGGCCGTCAGATGAAGTGAAGGGGTATCCCGTAGACATCGCCGTTTTTGCTGGGAAGACAAAGACGGAAGACGACCTGTTCATGGTCGTCGAATGCAAGAAAAAGAACAGGAAGGACGGACTGGGGCAGCTCAAGCTTTACCTGGACATGTCACCGGCTGAATTGGGCGTTTGGTTCAACGGCGATGAACATGTCTATCTCCAGAAGATCCACAAAAAATCAGGGGCTCGTGAGTATCGTGAGCTTCCTAATATTCCCCGGCACGGCCAACGCATTCAGGATATCGGTCTCTACAAACGAAAGGATCTCAGGGCCCCCTCCAACCTGAAAGCGGTATTCCGTGATTTACGCAACCACCTGGCTGGCATAACGACGGGGATCACCCGTGATGAAGCTCTAGCGCAGGAGATCATCAATCTTCTGTTCTGCAAGATTCTGGATGAGCAGGAGACGGCCCCGGAAGAGACCGTCACATTCCGCGCCGGAGTGGATGAAGATGCGAAAGACGTTAAGAAGCGAATGCTCGGCCTCTTTGAAAAGGTGAAGACGACCGTGTATGACGACGTGTTCCTGAAGACCGACACGATCACGCTTGACCCCGAAAGTGTCCGGTACGTCGTCGGCGAATTGCAAAATTACTGCGTCATGGAAGCGGATAGGGACGCGATAGGGGACGCTTTTGAAGTATTCATCGGCCCTGCACTCCGCGGGACCGAAGGACAGTTTTTCACGCCGCGCAACGTCGTGAAGATGACCGTTGATATCCTTGACCCCAAGCCCGGCGAAAAAATCATTGATCCAGCTTGCGGCTCGGGTGGGTTTCTCATTACGGCGCTCGCTCATGTCTGGGGCCATGTGCAGGAAGAGGCGAAACGGAAAAAATGGACGGAGCGGCAGCGGATCAAGCGGGAAGTGGAAGTCGCCACGGATTGCTTTCGCGGCATCGATAAAGATTCTTTCCTGGCCAAGGTGTGTAAAGCCTACATGGCTCTTATTGGCGACGGTCGCGGCGGCGTGTTTTGCGAAAATTCCCTGTTGCCGCCGACGGACTGGCATCCCCTCGCGCAGTCGAAGGTTGAGATGGGGACTTTCGATGTAGTTCTCACGAACCCGCCTTTCGGCGCTAAAATACCCATCAAGGGTGGCGCGATCCTTTCTCAATACGATCTTGGGTACAAGTGGGGACGGGATAAGACGACCAAGGAGCCGGCCCGTCTAAGCCAGTTGGAAGAAAAGCGTTCGCCGCAAATCCTGTTCCTTGAACGATGCCTGCAGCTTCTGAAGCCGGGCGGCAGGATGGGAATTGTCCTGCCGGAAAGCATCATTGGCAATCCGTCCTACGAGTACCTGGTCGCCTTCATGCAAAAGCACACAGTCATTCGGGGCGTGGTGACTATGCCGGAACCGCTTTTCAAAACCAGCGGCAAGGGCGGAACGCATACGAAGGTAGCCGTTCTGTTTTTGGAGAAGCGGAGAGGCGCCAAGAGCGAAGAGATTTTTATGTCCGACGTCAAATGGTGCGGGCACGATTCTCGTGGTAATCCGACGCTCCGCAAAGAGCCGGAGACGGGAAAAATGGTCTTGCTTGATGAAGTTCCCCTTGTCCCGAAGCGCTATCGAGAGGTCGTAAGCGGTGCAAAGAAGCACGATCATTTAGGCTTCCTGCTCAAGGCGGATCAAATACGCAACCGGATTTTCGTACCCAAATACTACGATCCCGAGATTGAAGCCGAACTACAGGGGCTGAAGAAGACCCATGAGTTGCTGCGGCTTGGCGATCTCCAGAAAGCCAAAGTGATCTCGGTCGATACCGGGGTTGAGATCGGCAAGATGGCCTATGGCACGGGAACCATTCCATTCATCCGAACCTCTGACCTTTCGAATTGGGAGATCAAGGCTGATTTTAAGCATGGCGTGAGCGAAGAAATTTATGACGAAATAAAGCACAAGGTGGACGTGAAGAGCGGCGACATCTTGCTTGTCAGGGACGGCACGTACCTGATCGGCACGAGCGCCATCGTCACGGAAGCGGATTTGCCGATGCTGTTTCAAAGCCACATTTACAGAGTGCGCGTTTTGAAGCCGTCCACCATTAGCCCGTGGCTGCTCTTCGCGTGTCTCAACACGCCGATTGTGAAAAGGCAGATTCGGTCAAAGCAGTTCACCCAAGACATCATCGACACCCTTGGAAAGCGCCTCACCGAGATATTGATCCCAGTGCCGAAGGATGGAACAATTTCCGCCAAGATTGGCCGCGAGACCCAGGAAATAATCGAGGGCCGGGCCAAGTTGAGGAATCGCGCCAAGGCCATTGCCATTGAACTTCAAGGTTCCAGCGCCGTGAAGCCGCAAGATGTCGAAGCGCTGACGGATCTATAGAACGACGAACTGGTGGGACACGGGCGGCGCGCCAGAACTACAACATAGTTGGTCGGGGTCAAGGTGTTCGAAATCAGCAAGGGCGGCGGCGCTTGGGATAGATCCACGCTGACGGTTACTCGGTAGCAATGCTTTCCGTGTCCGGGCGGATACAGCATGGTGGAAGAGAATCGGCTTGGGGTGAACACCGGTTCCAGTTTGAATGGCATGAGGAGAAGGCTGCCGCCAATCTTCGCAAAACACAGCGGGCAACCATGGCGATAGCTACCTTTGGACGGAAGTTGAAGCGGGTCTGATCAAGATTCAACTCATAACCGCTCGCCGGGCCACGGCGACGGAGATTCGTTACTACACGGAAAGTCAATGACCAACCAACATATGGACGAAGAAATGCCCGCCGAAATCGACTTCAGCAAGGCCACGCGAGGCCATCATCATATTCCGGCGGAGGCGGCTGTCTTCCTGCCCGCTTCGATCGAAAGAAGCGTATGGGAATATTTCTCAGACAAGGCCGCACGCAAGGGCGTTGGCCTATCGCAGCTTCTCACCGAAGTTTTGAAGCGTGACATTGAGATCAACGAGGCGCTGAAGTAGCTTTAACTTCCCAGACCTCGATTGGGCAGCCGCTCGGAGACTCCAGCTTCACGCTGCCGACGCGAGACTTGCCGTTTGTTTGTCCAACTGGGAGAGCAGGCGTTGGATGGTTCGCACGGCGCTCTCGTCAAAGTAGGGCTCGCCGCACTGGCCACACACCCACGCCGGCACGGCGTCCAGTGACAAATGGCACCCTTCGCAATCGATGTGGAAGGGCGCCGCGGACTTTTTCATCCGGCCTTCGCTGTGGATGCTTTGAATGCCACATCCCACCCTTTGGGCTCAGGTGAGTACTCCGGTGGTAAAATCCAATCGATGCATGGCCCCACAACGGTGGAGGAGATTGTTCCTCTAGTCGAGGCGCTTTCGCCGCTAGAACGGGTTCGCCTGCTCCGCCTGATCAGCATCACGACGCGGAAGATCGACTCGTCCGTTTATGAGGCCAATCCACCGAGTCCTGGCGAGTTCTCCGCCGACGAAGTGTAATGGACCCCGTTTCTTGGGCAGGATAGAGGCCCTTCCTTAGATGGTGGGCGGCATTGAAAATGAAGGAGAGAGTCAATGCCAAAAACACGCAA
>JAYUSQ010000261.1:0-37259 GCA_043755595.1 Acidobacteriota bacterium
TGCACGTCGAAATCCGTCACCACGGTGATGATCCGGGCGCGGCTTCGTTTGCGCCGTCGTTCGTGATGCAGCACCGACGCCGGGAGAAAGTGTGTGCAAACGGCTACGTCGGGATTGAATGTGGCGATCTTCTCCAGCAACCGCTTCGCGCCCGCCTGTTCTATGGCGGAGCGGAACCAGTCCGGATGGAACGGGCGGTCCGTTGCGTCGTAAATCCAGCCCAGCAATTGGGGCGTGCGCGAAACCATTTCAAGGTACGCATCGCGATACACCTTGCCAAACGCGCGCGGCATCAGCGGGAGAACATCGTAGTTAGCAATGGCTGCCGAGGGCGACACCTGGCGTAACGCGGTTTCCACGGCTTCTGCTGCCCGCATATGCCCGGCGCCCACTGAAGCGGACAGGATCAGAATTCTCACTGCCTGCTATCCTATAACGACATGGCGACAGCAACGCAACCTCAAACGGCTGAACAACTAGCTACCGTTTGCAAAACCATTCGCCGTCATATCGTTAGTATGATCGGCGCTGCAAAATCCGGACATCCGGGCGGCTCGCTCTCAGCCGTAGAAATCCTCGTTTCCCTCTACTTCGGCGGGCATCTTCGTCACGATGCGAAGAACCCGCAATGGAAAGAACGGGATCGATTCATCCTTTCCAAGGGCCACGCGTGTCCGGTTCTTTATTCGGTGATGGCCGAAGCGGGTTACTGCCCGGTCGACAAGCTGAATACGTTCCGGCAATTGGGTTCCATCTATCAGGGACATCCCGACCGCCGATTTTTTCCCGCGCTGGAGGCTTCAACCGGGTCACTGGGCCAGGGACTTTCAGTGGCGCTCGGTATGGGATTGGCGGCGCGGCTCGACCATTCGCCGTCGCGCACCTACGTCGTGCTCGGCGACGGCGAGATTCAAGAAGGACAGATTTGGGAAGCCGCCATGTTCGGCGCTTTTCACAAGATGGACAACGTCTGCGCCATCGTCGATTACAACAAGATCCAGCTCGATGGCTGGGTGAAGGACATCATGCCGCTGGAGCCGCTCGCCGATAAGTGGCGCGCCTTTGGATGGCATGTCATCCACACCGATGGACACGACTTGGCCAAAGTCGACGCAGCCTTCACCGAAGCCGCCGCTACCAAAGGTAAGCCCACCTGCTTCCTGGCCAACACCGTCAAAGGCAAAGGCGTCAGCTTCATGGAGAACAACCCGAAATGGCATGGCACGGCGCCCAATGCCGAAGAACTGGCCGCCGCGTTGAAGGAGTTGGCATAGAGCGATGGTTACCTCGACTAAGTTCGAACTCAAAATGGGCGCCGCTACCCGCGCTGCTTTTGGCAAGGCCCTGGTGGAACTGGGCCACGAAAATCCGAACGTCGTTGTCTTAGACGCGGATCTGTCAAAGTCCACCAATACCGCTGGTTTTGCCAAGGAATTTCCGGACCGGTTTTTCTCATGCGGCATCGCCGAAGCCAACATGGTCGCCATTGGAGCCGGTATGGCGTCCCATGGCAAGGTCGCTTTCGTGTCCAGCTTCTCCTGCTTTGTGTTGAACAAGGGTTTTGAGCAGTTGCGCGTCACCTCGGCGTATCCGCAGGTGCCCGTCAAGGTTGTCGGCACCCACAGCGGTATTTCCATCGGCGAAGACGGCCCGTCGCAAATGAGCATTGAAGATATCGCGCTGGCCTGTTCGCTGCCTGGCTTCACGGTCATCGACCCCTGCGACGAAGTTTCGATGAAGGCGCTGGTCAAGAGCGGCGCCGCGTTACCTGGTTCGGTGTTTATCCGCGCGGGCCGCGCTACGACGCCGGTGGTGTACGCTGCCGATCAGGTCTTTGAAATCGGCAAGTCCATCGAACTGATCGCCGGCACTGATCTGACGGTCATCGCGCATGGAATGCTGGTGGCCGAAGCCATTCGCGCTTCGCAAACGCTGGCGGCCGAAGGGCTCAGCGTTCGCGTGATCGACATGCATACGATCAAGCCTCTCGATCAGGAAGCGATTGCGCGGGCCGCCCGCGAAACCGGCGCCATCGTCGTGGCCGAAGAACACCTCGTCGACGGCGGATTGGGCGTGCGTGTAGCGCAGGCTGTTTCGAAGTCTCATCCTTGCCTGATGGAATACGTGGGCATCAACGATGTCTACGCCGAGTCCGGCTCACCCGAAGCGATCCTCGACAAGTACGGAATGTTGGCCCGCGACGTGATTGCGGCGTGCCGGCGCGCCCTTGCTCGCAAGCGTGGCTGACGAGGTTTCCGTCCAAGCGTTGCTTGACGCCCGCCGCCTTGCGCGCGAGCGTCTCGCCGGAATCCTGCATGACGATATTGCCGGCGGTCTCACCGCCGCCGGTCTGTCGCTCGATCTGCTCGCCATGGATGTGCCACCCGAATTGGTGCATCGGGTTCGCGAGATCCAAGACGTGCTGGAGTCCGGGTTCGCGCATCTTCGCGAACTCAGCATGGAGTTTCACCCCGACCCTGCCACGCGCTTTCAACTCCTTCCGGCTCTTGAAGCGCTGGTGCGCCGTTGCCAGCAGCGGTTTGCCGGTAAGCTGGCGGCCGCCTTGCCTGAAGATATTGCTGGCGCGCTCACGGTGGATGAAACGCGGGCCTGTTATGCGATCGCTGAAGCGGCGTTGCTGAACGTGCTTCAGCATTCGCGCGCGCATAACGCCTGGGTAGTCTTGGATCTCTTCGGCCCCCGCGTCTTCTCGCTCGCAGTGCGCGACGATGGCGATGGCTTTGCGAAAGGCTCGGTCAAGGGCGGTACCGGCCTGGCTGTGATCTACCATCAGGCCGCGATGGCTGGCCTCACCGTTCTAATCGAGTCCGGTTCGGGGATGGGCACGCGAGTGCATGTCGCTCCAGCAACAGTAGCGGGCAAGAAGCGGCGAGCCAATCACGGACAGGGCGATCCACCCGCAGTCGCGGGATGACGCCCATGGAATCGCCGCCCGTTGTGTTCATGGATGCCTTCGTGTGTGTATTTTTGGCCCGATCGACGACACCCGAATGATCTGACTGTGCATCCTCCTACAAAGCGGGGGATTCTACCCATAAACTTTTGCAGAAAGTACAGCAACGGGGGTACTGGAGCGATTGTAATGGAGTATCATGTCATAGTGGTTGAATTGAACTAATCGGTTCAGCCGAGCTGAGAGGGCAGGGAAGATCTAATGGTTTCTCCGGCGGATACTGTTTATACAAAAAGTGAGGGAGCCACGAAGATGGCTATCGACGTCCTGTTGGTGGAGGATCACCTGGTTGTTCGGCAAAGCATCCGGGCGTATTTAGAGCGTACCGACGAATTTCGTGTTGCTGGCGAAGTAGAGAATGGCACCGAAGCCATTCAGTTTTGCCGCAAGACTCCGCCGGCGCTGGTTCTCATGGATGTTTCCATGCCGGGTCTCAACGGGATTGAGGCCACGACGGAAATTGTCCGTCATTGCCCGAATACGAAAGTCGTGGTGTTGTCCGGCTATGATGACGAGGTTTCGGTGATGAACGCCATTAAGGCGGGCGCCCGCGGCTATATTCTCAAGCGTGCTTCGCTCACCGACATGTTGGAGGCAATCCGTACGGTGGCTCGGGGCGGGTCCTACCTCAGTCCGCAAGTTTCCGATCGCCTGTTGCGACGCATCCAGAGTGGCAACGTGACCACCCCCTCAAACTCCCCCATCCTGCAAGGCCTTTCGCCGCGCGAGGTGCAGGTTCTGAGGCTGGTGGCCGAGGGCAAGAGCAGCAAGGAAATCGCTGGCGTTCTTAGCCTCGAACTGGAAACAGTGCGCAGCTACCGCAAGACGATGATGAAGAAGCTCGGGGTCAACAACGCCGCGACGCTGACCAAAGTCGCCGTGCAGGCTGGCTTGACACCCGTCGAAACCCGTTCATAGTCTCCATTGCCAGCTACAATAGCTGGTTTATGAATACACCTTGGGGCGATCTGCGTGTCTCCGACGCGCACGTCCATTTTTTCTCTCACAAATTTCTTGAGTTGCTTGGCGCGCAGCGCCAGTCGACGGTGGGCGAATTGGAGCCGCTCTTGGGCTGGGAAATGCCCGCCGTGGATCCAACTGCGTTCGCCGGCAGGTGGGTGAACGAGTTGGACCGGCATGGCGTCGCGCGCGCTGCCCTGATTGCCAGTCTGCCCGGAGACGAGTTTTCGGTGGCGGCCGCCATTGCCGCTCACCCCTCCCGATTCTTCGGCTACTTCCTCGTGAATCCGCTGGCCCCAGGAGCTCTGGCCACGGCCGAGGCTGCCTTGGCGGCGGGACTGCGCGGACTCTGCTTCTTTCCGGCGATGCACCGGTATTCGATGCACGACGAACGGGCGGTAGCGATTCTCGAAATGGCTGCGGCGAATGGACGCGCGCTTGCCTTCGTGCATTGCGGCGTTTTGTCGGTGGGCGTGCGGGCGAAGTTGGGTCTGCCTTCACCGTTCGACATGCGGTTTTCCAACCCGCTCGATTTGCATGCCCTCGCCTTGCGTTACCCCAAGCTTCCGATTGTGGTCCCTCATTTCGGCGCCGGCATGTTTCGCGAAGCTCTCATGCTGTGTGGGCTTTGCCCCAACGTCTATCTGGATACCTCAAGCGGCAACGGGTGGATGAAGTTTCAGGAAGGCGGCTGCGATTTGGCTTCGGTGTTTCGCCGCGCACTCGCCGTCGCCGGAGCGGACCGCCTGCTGTTCGGCACCGACTCATCGTTCTTTCCGCGCGGTTGGCATCGCGCCGTATTTGACGCACAGATGGGCGCATTGAGTGGACTCGGCATTGATGAAACGGCCGCAGGCAAAATTTTCGGCGGTAATCTTGAACGCATCCTATGTTGAGCGCTTTGGCCGCGAAGTATCGCAGCGATCTACTTGAATCGGTCATGCCGTTCTGGATGCGGCACTCGCTGGACAACGAATACGGCGGCTATTTCACCTGCCTCGATCGAGACGGCGCCGTCTACGACGACCGGAAATATGTCTGGCTCAATGGGCGGCAGGTCTGGACGCTCAGCCGCCTCTACAATGAAGTGGAGAAACGTGAGGAGTGGCTGCACGCCGCGCGCTCGGGCGCCGGGTTCCTGCGCAAGCATGTACGCGACTCTCAGGGCCGCTGCTATTTTTCATTGACCCGCGATGGCCGGCCTTCGGCGTTTCAGCGTAAGCCCTATGCCGCGGTCTTCGTCATGCTTGGTTGGCTCGAATATTCGAAGGCAACCGGTGAGGAGTGGGCCCGGCGCGAGGCGATGGATTTGTTTTGGGCGGTGCGGCGCTGGATCGCCAATCCTGGACTCTTGGATCGTCCCGTGCTAGCTGGTGCGCCGGCCCTGCGCCAACTTGCCGACGTGATGGTGCAGATCTCGATGACGCTTGAGATCGCGGCGGTGGACCCCGATCCGCAATTCCGTCAGATCCTGCGCGAACTCTATGCCGAGGCGATGTTGCATCTCGATCCCGATCGCCAGGTCCTGCTGGAGAACGTAGCGCTCGATGGCTCGAAGCGTGCTGATTTACCCGAAGGCCGTCTGGTTTGTCCGGGCCATGTGGCCGAGGTGTGTTGGTTCCTCCTCCACCTGCTTGCAATCGTTCCGGACGCAGGCCGGGTCGATGACGTGTTGCGCATCTTGGAAGCATCGCTTCATTTCGGCTGGGATCGCGACTATGGCGGGTTGCTCTATTTCGTCGACACCAACGGCCGGCCTCCATTGCCGTTGGAGGCCGGCATGAAACTATGGTGGCCGCACACTGAGGCCATCTATGCGCTGGTGCTCGCCTACACGTTGACGAACGACGCGAAGTGGCTGGACTGGCTGCGGCGCGTGGACGAATACACCTACCACACGTTTCCCGATCCGGGGCATGGCGAATGGTTCGGGTATTGCGACCGGGCAGGGAAGCCCACGCACTTGCTTAAGGGCAATAGCTACAAGGGTTGTTTCCACATACCGCGTGCGCTGCTGTTTAGTATCCAGCGCATCGATCGATTCCATGGGCAGGGGCGAGAATAAGAAGAGATGGAAATCCGCCCGTACAAGATCGAAGACCGCGAAGCCTGCCTGTCCGTTTTCGATTCACTCGGCGAGCCCACCCGGCGGCCGGAGTTCGCCGCGTTCCTAGAGCGTTTTCAGACTTACCGTGGACTACCGCTCGCTGACGCTCACGGCTCAGTTCCGAGCCGCGACGGTGACGGAGCGGACCACCCTTACCATGAAAATGCCCTAGACCTGGAGAAGGCCCCAGCGGTCTATCTGGTGCTTGAGCACGATGGCCGGCTGATCGGCTGCGGCGGCTTTCGCGCCGAAGCGGGCCAACCGGTGGCGCGACTCGAGTGGGGCATGATCCAACGCGATCTTCAGCGTCAGGGACTCGGGCGTTATCTGCTGTTGTATCGTCTGAAAGAAATCGGACGCGTGGCCGGCGTCCAACATGTCGAGCTGACCGCGCCCCCGGGAATCGCGCCATTCTTCGAGAAATACGCATTCCGCGTGGCGGGGGAAGATTCCGGGCTTGTGTGTATGCGAATGAAATTGCAGGTCTGCGCCTAAGGTGGGACCGGCCTCCTGGCCGGTCGAGACAGACCGGGAGGTCCGCCCTACCACTCCACACGAACGCCGGGCTCAAGCGTCCAAATCTTGACGCCTTGCCCGGCCACGCGAGCCGCCAAGTCATCCGGCCGCCCCGTCAGAATCGGAAAGGCCCCGTAGTGCATCGGGATCACCGTCTTCGCCTTGAGGAGCTTCACAGCATGCGCGGCTTCGGCCGGGCCCATCGTGAAGAGATCCCCGATTGGCAGGAAGCACAGCTCTGGCGAATACAATTCAGCAATCAGCGCCATATCCCCGAACACCGCCGTGTCGCCGGCGAAGTAGGCGCGGCGTCCATCGGGCAAATGCAGAATGAAGCCGCCCGGCTCACCAGCGTAGACGACATTGCCTTTCTCATCCTCAATCGCCGAACTGTGCTGCGCCTGCGTCATCGTCACGCCGAGCGGCCCAGTGCGTTGGGTGCCGCCCTTGTTCATCGGCGCCGACGTCGTAACGCCGCGCGCTTTCAGGTACAAGTAGATCTCGTAATTAGATATCACCGTGGCGCCATATTTCTTCGCCAACGGTTCAACCGCCTGGAAGTGATCTCCATGGCCATGGGAAACCAGAATCGCGTCCACGCGCGTGAAAGCGTGCTGCGCCGGGTACGAGGGGTTTCCCTCGATCCAAGGGTCGATCAGATAAGTCTCGCCAGACTCAAGTTCCAACTGAAAGGAGGAGTGGCCCAGCCACGTGATCCGCACCATCCTTCGAGTCTACCCTAGGCCTTCTTGCGGGCAGGAGCGGCCGGGGGGGCTCCCTGGTCAACCGTAGGCGGCTTGCGCCGCTTGAGGAGAGTCTTGACTGACCGCGACAGGTGAGAAACTTCCTGCGAGCTCTTCTGCAGAACCACGTCCGCGCCGGTGTTGGACTCGTTGAACCCCAAGGCTTCTACAAAACCGGAAAGCAGTACGGTATAGACTGGCAACTTCCGCTTTAGGATTTCCTGGATCAACTCGCGGCCGTTCATCGCGGGCAGCTTATAGTCGGTGATTACGATATCGAATTCACCGCCGCTGGCCAGCTTTTCAAGCGCGTCTTCGGCGGTTCCGGCCGTCGTAACCCGGTGGCCGAGTTCCTCAAGCACGGACTGGCGCGCCTGCAATCCCAAAACATTATCATCGACCATTAACAGACGAGCGCTAGAACGGGTGACAGCAGTTGTGGGCATCTTCGACCCGTTGAAGTTAGCAGACGATTCACACAACTGTCAACGATTCTGCGGCGGTCTGCTATGGGTTCAAAGGACATGAGATTCCGTTCTTGACACCGCGCGTCGCGCTGTGTTTCGAACGGCGCTTACTCCACCTCGCGCGGCGCGTTGTAGCCTTGCTTGGCGACGATCGTATACTTGATCGGTTTACTCTTCTCGTCGACAATGCGCAGCGGCTCGTTTGTAGCGGGATTCACCAGTTCTACTTTGATCTTCCGGTACTTTCCGTCTTTGGCTTGGTTAGAGGGTTGGTACGCTAACGAATACTGATTGCGCAGGGCCTGCGAGATCATGCCGAAGATGCCCGGCATTTCGCCCTGGAAGCGGGGGAAATACGATTGGCCGCCGGTTTCCTTGGCGAAAGTCCGCATCTGGTTGTCGGCCTGCAGGAAATCGAGGCGTTGAATCGCGCCCATGCCTCCGCGGGCGTCGGTGATTTCTCGAATGTACTGCATGATACCCAGAGCGTAGATTGGTACTCCGGCCGTTTGCAAAGCGCGCCGCGTCTTATCAAATGTCAGTTTGCTAAACGTATCGATGCCGGAGGCGATCACCACGATCGCTTTGCGGCCTTCAATATCCTGCATACGCTCGGCCGTGTCCACCAGCGCGTCATAGAGATTCGATTCCGAATATGCGGCAATCCGCAGCCGCGACATCGCTTCATGGGCCGCCCGCTTATCGGTGGAGAAGTCCGACAGAATTTCCGAGCGCAAATCGTAGGCCACCACGGCGACGTGGTCCTCCGGCTTCAACGTCTCCAGGAAGCCGTAGGACGCCTGCAGCGTTTCCATCCATCCATAACTCCAATACGATTGGAACAGGTTCGAAAATTCAATCACCATGCAAACCGTCATCGGCGCTTCGCCCATGGCGAAAGTGGATGCCTGTTGCGGCACGCCATCTTCGAGGATCCTGAAGTTGCCTCTCGGGATGTTCGGGATAAATCGTCCTTTGTTGTCGAGCACCGATACATCGACCGAGATCGTGGTCGTATCGGTTCTGAAAGTGGCCAATCCTTCCGGCAGATCGGCGCGGTCTTTATTCTTGCCGAACTTGGTCGGGATCTTACTGCCTTCGCCAGGAGCGTCGACACGCGGCTCATCCGCCATCTGCGGCGTGTCGCCCTTCTTGTTCCGCGGACGCGCCACCGTCTCGCCCGATCCGGATTTCGGTCCCTGTTGTGCTACGGCAAGATCGAAGGTGCAGGCGATGCCCACCAGAATAATAGCGCCCGTTTGGCGAAGTTTCATAACGCGTGGAACTCCCTAAGGCCAGACTATACCAATTGTGTAGACGATGCGCGGGCCGCGCCGGTTGCCTGGCAATCGCGCTTAATGAATGGTGCGGTCGCGATCGGAGTTGTTTTTGCGCATGTAAACCTGAAATTTACGTTTGGCGCGTTCGCGTTTCCAGTTTCGATACCACGCTTCGGCCGGTCCAAACAGATCGATCTTGGCGATGCCGCCCTTCAAGTAGACGAGACCGAATAACATGCCGCCCAAGTGAGCCACGTGGCTGACCGAGTCGCCAGTTTGCTGGAAGGTCATCATGAAAGTCATCGCCCCGACCAGCATCACGAAGTATTTGGCTTTGATCGGGAATATGAAGCTGACGAGGACCTGAACGTCGGGAAACAGAATGCCAAAGGCCAGCAGCAAGCCGTAGATCGCGCCCGAAGCGCCAATGGTCCAGCTATCGCGCTGGCCAAACAGCAGGTTCAGCACCACCGCCAGCACGCCCGCGCCGATGCCGCAGAAAAAGTAATATTGCAGGAATCGCCGCGTGCCCCAGACGTTTTCCAGGTCTTTCCCAAACATCCACAGCGCCAGCATGTTTAGCAGGATATGAGCAAACCCGCCGGGGCTATGGATGAATAGATAGGTGACAAACTGCCAAATCGCAAACCCTTCAATAACCCATCGCGGGCTGAGTCCAAATGGGACAAACCAGCTTCCGTACGACGTACGGGCTGCGAAAAAATAAACCACGAACAACGCCGTGTTGATGATCAACAACCACTTGACGGCGAGTGGTAGTTGCGTGTTGTGAGAAGTATAACCTCTCTTGGCGTAAGAGCCCATTGGGTTGAGACACCGCCTCCCGGTATTTTTCAGCATAGCAGTGGGACCGGCCTCCTGGCCGGTCGTTGGAGTTTTGAACAAGTTCGCCTGGCAACCGATCGAGCCAGCACGCGCGAGTTGATGTTGTCCTATTCTCGGCTATAGTGTGCCGTCGATCGTGGGCTATCTGCACCACACTGGTGCATTCTGCTAATCTTAAGCGTATGGCAACCCGAAAAACGGCCTCCGCGCGGTCGGTTCGACAAAGCGTTACAATCCCTGCGACGCTCGTCTCAGCAGTCCGGCGCACGGCCAAGGAACAGCACGTTACTATGAGCCGGGCATTGGTCGCGCTGGCAGAACGCGGAGTTCGTGCTGAGGTGGAGGCCAAGCAACAACTGAAGTCCTCATTTGATCGCTTTCTTGCCGAGAACGACCCCGCCCGTAAGGACGAGGCCGGCAAAGACCTGATCCGAGCGATTTTCGGGACGGATGCAATTGCCGAAGATTCAATTCGCTAACCTTCCTCGGCCCGTCTGGCAGCATCTTCTCCAGCGGGTGGACGAGCGCCGCATCTCAGTCGCAGATTTGCTAGCGCTCCAGCAATGGGTCAAAACCGGGCCTATAGCGCCGTCGGGCGAGTGGTACAAAGACTTCGGCTCCTTCATCTTGTGCGGAATGGATCAGTTCCCGAAGACGGTCCTTGAAAAGGGCATGAAGCCGTTTGGGAGTCCCCTCGTTTGATCGCGGGCGAGCATGGCATTGATCGGGTGCGGCGAGTCCACTACCTGCTGTAGACTATGGTGGGGAGCCCGATGACATGCGGATGAAGTTGATCGGAACTGTACTGTGTTTCGCGTCCGCTGTCCGGTCCGCTCACCGGGGCGCGACGACGTACTTCCCGAATCAGACGCGAGACAGCGTAGGGTTTCGCGTTGCGCGGACCATTCGATAGCTGTATCTTGGCCGATAGAACCCGTGAAGTCGTTATCAAACCAGTACACGGTGCTCCGCCAGTACTGGAACATTCGCCGCCGGAGACTTGCGCCTATCGATTGCCAAGCGGAAAGTGTCCAACTCCACGAAACGGCCTCCTGGCCGGTCGGCCCCGTTCGCCGCTATGAAGGCCAAACCACGCCGGGTGTGTTCTCAAATGCATACCGGACTTGGCTGAGACTGCGAACGTTCTCAGGATCCGCATCGCGCGCCCTCACGCTTCTAACGTGCGCCCGGATAGCTGCGGCTCCGGCGACGGCCCTCGCCGAGAGTCCGGCGCCGCTCAGACTGTTCTCCACTTGCTGAGCGATTTGTTCGCCCGCATAGTCGCCAAAAAAGCCGCCTGGAACATAGGCGTAAGCGTCGGCCTCGCCGAGGTCTAAATCGGGAATCCCTGGTCCTCCTCCCAAACTGCCGCCAATCCGCACCCAAGGATTGCTGCTTGCCGCCGACACCACCGTGGCCACCGCTGCCTCAGCCTGACTCTGGACGCAATTGATCATGAACTGCACGGGGTTCGGATGATGTTGCGATTGCCAGGCATGCGCCAATTCGTGAATCAAAGTGCGGATCCCACGATTAGGGTTGTCGAAAGCAAACGAGCCCAGATTCAGGAAGACAACCCACCGCGACCCGGTATGATGGGAGAAAGTGAAGGGACGGCTGTCGCCGCCAACGCCATCTGTGATCCTGATGTCGCCGTACACCAAACTTTCGCCGTACACCGCTCGGGCTGTGGCTATTTCGCCCGGGTCAAGACACCGAACGCGCGTAGGCAATCGAACCTGTTGCGATTGGAGCAATGCGAGAATCGGCCCCGGGATTGTTCCCAGACTCGGTACTTCCACCGGTTCACAGGCCGGGTGTGGGACCGGCGTGACGGCGGGTGGCGCAGTCGTCCGGCCCGCAATCAAGGCTTCCATCCGCGCCAACATCGCTCCGCCGGGGTCGAGAAATCCGCTTCGCTGCCCGGGAAAGTGCTTGTCCTCAAACTTTGTGATGGCACGATACAAGGCGTCACTGGATATTCCTGCGACGATCCGTCCGGCCAGGCTTCCGCCCGCGCCGCCGTCGGCGGCAGAGATGCGATTAAGCAAGGCGATCACGGTTTGCTGATCGTCCGCCCAGTTTTGACACTCCCGCATCCCGCTCTTGGTGTGCCGTCCAACTCGTGCTCTCAATGCCATTTCGGGGTCCTTTCACCGACAGTTTCTAAGGGCATTTTGCGGCCTCTGGACTCCGAAAGTCGTTGGGAAGTTGCAAATGTTTCGTGAAATCCCCGGAGTGCCCGTGTCGTGCCGCCCCCAAAAGGCAGAAGACAAGACGAGCGCACCCGCGATATACTAAAAGATCGTCCGCTGTTGTTCCGCGCGCGCTGGAGGTCCATTCGACATGTTTTTGAGTGTTCAGGATCTGGAGCTGCGGAAGATCCAGTTCGACATCTCGTTTGCTCCCGGCCAAATCGACTTTGTCGACGAACTGACGCAAACTGGGCCGTTGACCGTGACGGGCTCGGCTGAGCTGGTTAATTCTCTGGAAGAGATCCGGGTGCAAGGGCATCTGCAGGGAAGCCTGACCGGCGAGTGTGACCGTTGTTTGGAGCCGATCGTGGTTCCGCTGAATTGTAAGTTCGATCTGGAGTACCTGCCAGAACCGGAAACGGTGAGCGGCGAAGAGGTTGAGCTGGACCAAAAGGAATCCGAGGTTGCCTTCTATCAAGGAGGTGGTCTTGAGCTGGCGGATATCGTCCGCGAGCGGGTTTTGTTGTCGCTGCCATTGCAGCGCGTCTGTTCGGAGAGTTGCAAGGGCCTGTGCGCTCTGTGTGGTCAGAACAGAAACTTGAAGGATTGTCAGTGCCGCTCGACTCAGACCGATGAGCGTTGGGCGGCGCTCAAGAGTATTTCGACGGGAGATTGAAAGATGCCGAATCCTAAACGACGCCACTCCAAGCGGCGCAAGAACTCACGCCGGGCGCATGACCACTTGGCTAAGCCCTCGCTGGCAACGTGCCCCGACACCGGTATGGCGACCATGCCGCATCGCGTCAGCCCGCACACCGGCAAATACAAGGGCCGCGAAGTCGTGGAAGTCGAACAATCCTGAGCGCTCGTCCGCTTCTTTTCCCTAGAGCGAAGGGATTCCCCCTCTGCATCCCGTAAGACCGAGAGTCGCCATAGCGCTGGACGCGATGGGTTGCGACAACGCTCCCGCGATCGAAGTTCCGGCGGCGATCCAGGCCGTGCAGCAATACCCGGTCGACGTGTCTCTTGTGGGACCGGAGAATCTTTTGCGCGCCGCACTGGCGAAGCATCCTGGCTGGGAAAAGCTCCCGATCAAGATCGTCAATGCGACCGAAGTCGTCACCATGGATGACTCGGCCGCTAAAGCTGTCCGCGCAAAAAAAGACAGTTCAATCCGGGTGGCGTCGCGACTAGTGCGGGAAGGACAGGTCGCCGGCTTTGTCTCGGCGGGCAACACGGGCGCGGTGATGGCGACCGCTAAAATGGTTCAAGGCATGGTGCCCGGTGTCGATCGTCCCGCACTCGCAACCGTGTTTCCCACCCGCACCGGCAATCCGGTGGTCGTGCTCGACATGGGCGCCAACGTCGACTGCACGCCCGAAATGCTTAAACAGTTTGCCGTGATGGGTAATATCTATGCCCGATCGGTGTTGCACGTCAAAGAGCCGCGCGTCGGCATTCTCTCGATCGGCGAAGAAGAACATAAGGGCAACGATCTCACCAAAGCCGCCGCGCCGCTGATCAAGGCGCTGCCGCTCAAATTCATTGGCAACGTCGAAGGCCGCGACATCTTCAAAGGAGCCACGGTCGACGTCGTGGTTTGCGATGGGTTTGTCGGCAATGTCGTGTTGAAGCTGAGCGAGGGTTTGGCCGATATGTTCGTCAAATTGCTCAAGCAGGAACTGACCGCCAGTCTGCAAAACAAAATCGGCGCCTTCCTTTCGCGCGGCGCCTTTGCCGCCTTGAAGAAACGGATCGACTACTCCGAATACGGCGGCGCGCCCCTGCTAGGCGTGAAGGGCGTTTGTATCATCTGCCACGGCAGTTCCAACGTCAACGCGATCAAGAATGCCATCCGCTTCGCCGCTGAATATGCGGCAGAAGGCGTGAACGTTCGGATCGAACACGATCTGGCCGTCAAAAGCTCCGATTCCGCTTCGCTCTAGGGCAGCCGCGTCTGGTATTCTAGCCGGTTCATGGCAACCCGTATCGTCAAAGGCATCGAAGAACTCCGCACGCTCGCCGGCCAGGAGATCGGTTTGAGCGATTGGCTGCTTGTCGATCAGCATCGGATCGCCCAATTCGCCGAAACCACGGAAGACCGCCAATGGATTCATCTCGACGCAGAACGCGCCGCTGTTGAATCGCCGTACCGCTCGACGATCGCGCATGGTTTCCTCACGCTTTCGCTGTTGTCGGAGTTGTCGCGCGAAGCCGTCGATATCCAGGGCGATTTCAAAATGCGCATCAACTACGGATTGAACCGCGTACGTTTCCCCGCGCCGGTTCCGGCCGGCTCCCGAGTGCGTGGCCGGTTTACGTTGGCCTCGGTGGACGATTTTGAAGGCGGCGGAGTGCAGGTGGTGTGGAATGTGGTGGTGGAAGTAGAGGGCGGCGTGAAGCCGGCTCTGGTTGCAGAATGGGTAACGCGGATCTATTTGTAAGCCCGCAGCCGCGCCATGGATAGCCTTATGACGGCGTCGCGGATGTCGATGATCGCTTCGGTCACCTTCTTCTCATTGTCACTATGCATGGGTGCAAGCAATTCCACCGAGTGCGTAAGCGTCTTGAGGCGTTCGTCGATTGTCATGAGTGGAGTCTCTTCTCCTTCTACGATAATAGCGCTGGCTGTCACTGGCCTCGCCTGCCCGTCGAACATCAGAGTCCTAACTCACTCACCACTGACGTCGGCACACAGCGCTATCGCCCCGGCGAGGTTCGTGACCTTGCAACGGAACCGTATGGCCTTTGGTTGATGTCGACCCACACGTGCCTCTGGCGGGGTTGGAGTACCAATGATTGTGTTCGGCCTGCGGGAAGTCTTTGCTTACGAACTTATTTGGCAACCTTGCGACGGCTCTGGCCCGAGACGGACAGGCATCGTGAATCCGGGAGAGACGCTGATTGTTCCCCGTGTTCTTTTTGACCGGCTAACCGATACGATGAGACCCGACGCTCGCGATGCTTTCGACTACATCCTGCGCTGGTTCAGATGTTGGGCATATTCGTTAGTGTAGTTGTATGATGCTCGCGATGCTCCTGGCCACCGCCGCCGTTACGCCCGCCGATCCCGCCGCCGCCGGGCGATTCGCGAGGCTCGCTCTTGATTGCGTTCACCGCGAATATCCCAACAAGATCGCGCACGAAATGACTTCCGATGCCGACGCCAAGCCGCCTCGGCAACTTACTCCCGCTTTCTATGGCTGCTTCGATTGGCACTCGGCGGTGCATGGCCATTGGCTGCTCGCACGTTTCGCCCGCACCTTTCCCACTTCGAAACTGGCGGGTGAAGCGTTGGCGGCGCTAGAGAAAAGCATCACCCCCGGCAGCATCGCCGTCGAAACCGAGTATCAAAAAAGCCGCAAAAACTTCGAGCGCCCTTATGGCTTGGCGTGGCTGCTGCAACTCGGCGTTGAACTGCGCGAAATGAATAGTCCGCTGGCGAAGCACTTGGCGCCGCTTGAGTCCGTTGCCGTTGAGCGCATGAAGTCCTGGCTTCCGAAGCTTTCTCATCCTGTCCGCACAGGAGAACATTCGCAGACCGCCTTCGCCTTGGGGTTGATGCTCGATTGGGCGCGTCACTCCAAAGACGCCGAGTTTGAAAGTCTACTGGTGCAACGCGCCCGTCATTTTTATCTCAATGACCGCAACGGCCCGATCGGTTACGAGCCTGGAGGCCAGGATTTTGTCTCGCCGTGCCTCGCTGAGGCTGACGTAATGAGACGCGTTCTGCCGCCCCCGGAGTTCGCGGCTTGGTTCAAGCGCTTCCTTCCGAAGATTCAGTTGCAACCCGCCATCGTGACGGATCCTACCGATGGCCAACTGGCGCACCTCGACGGATTGAATCTGAGCCGCGCGTGGATGCTCGACGGGATCAACTCCGTGCTTCGCCGGAAGGACCCTGAACTTATGGCCGTGGCCCACCGTGAGGCCGGCGTCAAAGCCGTGAGCGGCGCCCACTACGAAGGCGCCCATTGGTTGGGGACCTTCGCGATGTACCTGGTGACGGGCAGGGGATTGAAGTAACCGCTAAGTTAATTCCCGGTTCGCGGTGGGATTCCATACCGTCCCGGTCAGAGATCCAGAAGCGTCGGCGTTGATAGCCGGGATCTCGTCTCCCGCGACAAACTTCAACGCGCCCGCCGATTCGGTGGCGCTCTCATCCACGATGGTATGCACAGGTCCCGCCGCGTTCACTGCATCGACGCGAGTGTTAAACAGCGCCGTCAGATTGACGGGTGCGGTGGGAAAGCCCACCTGCGTTTCGATGAAGACTTTGGGTTCCAGTGCCCGCAGAGCCTTCAACGCGTTTCCCTTGTGACTCTTCTCATTTGGGTGATTGAACTCGTGACGGCGCGTGCCCGCCAGCAATTCGGCTTGGCTGACCGCTTCGGCCGTGAACTCAAATGGCCCGGTGATGCTGAAGTGCGCCAGGAACCCGGCTTTGTCGGTCAGCGTAATATCGCCACTCGCATTCTTGGTGTAGAATTTTTTCGGAATTGACACGTTCACGCCCGCCGGTATGGTCAGGTACGCTTTGCCTTGAGCCATTGAGAACGTGCTGGCCGCGTCGGTCAGGAGCGAGTTGATAAAGGGCGAAGACGTAAAGGTGAGCGTGGCGGACTCGGCAAAGGTCAGGCCCTTGTTCGGTCCCGCCGCAATCGCCTTGGCTGTTACCAGCCGGTTGGTGAAGGCCCATTTGTGTAAGCCCGTATCGTGCGCGGCCGCGATCGCTTTCACGAGCGGAGCCTCGGCGTTTTCCACCAGCGTCGTTTCCCAGTCACGCGCTTCCACTGTGATGTCCTCGGCTTGCGCGATCGGATCCGAAGCCGTCACTTCCGCTGAAACGGATCCTGCGCCCATGGACCGTAAACTTGCGCCGCAAACGAAGCGCGCCGTCAGTCCGCCCGAAGCACACATCAGCCCTTCCCAGAATTGATGAAACGTCGTGGAAGCTTCGGCGGTTGGACGCTTGATCGTAGCGGTGACGGCGGCCGGTTTTCCCGGGTTCGTATGGCTCGCGATGTAGCTCCACTCGGTCACCTTGAAGTCCACCGCGCCGGTGGGCGGATTAATCGTGAACTTGACGTTGTCGCCGCGGGTGATCGTGTCGGGATAAGTCAACGTGACGGACGGGTCCATTGAGCCCTTCAACTTAAGGACTTTCGTTGCCGAGGAAATTGTCACCACTCCAGACGACCGGTCGTTGGACGTGATCCATCCTCCCGTCGACGGCTTCACCGATGTCGTCGTCATACCGATCGTGAGCGAGCAAGTCAGCGGAGCGGTGACGCCGGATACCTTAATTGCGATGTGTGGTTGCAGGATCAACTTGCCGGCTGACACGGTGGCCTTGGCTCCAGCCGACGCCAAAGGTGTCCCTATGATCGCGATGCCTGAGATTACGACTTGATAGGACCGGATGTCGTCCAACTCAATCGGCTTGTTCCCTGGAGCGGGAGTTACCAGCAGCCCTTGCGCGTTGGTCTGTGCGGCCGTCATGGTCCCGGCCGTCACGTCGATGAAGACCTTCTGGTTTGCCGCGATCGTGGCATCCGGCGCTGAGCCGCCCGCCGGCTGGAAAACTACGGTCACTTTTGCGTGTTTCAAGGTTTACCTGCCCTTCCACTACAGTGACGCGACAGGGTGCGGCGTTACAGATCAAATGGAGAGGCGCGGTTATTGGATCGTCCGCGTCTTGCGGTTCATGTAGTCCATCAGCAAGTATTGTCCGAGCGATGACGGCGAAGTAAAGTAAGCCTTGCCGCGGCACATCTCGGTCACCTTCTGCACAAACTGCACCAGGCCTTGTTCACGCGCCAGCATAAAAGTGTTGATGAGAATCCCCGCGCGTTTGCAGCGATTCACTTCCTCGAGAGTCTTGCTGATCACCAGCGGGTCCAGCCCGAAAGCGTTGCGGTAGATCCGCCCATCTTCGAGCGTGAGCGCCGACGGTTTCCCGTCGGTGATCATGACGATCTGCTTCATGTCTTTCTTCTCTTGCGCCAGCAGGCGCTGCGCCAGAATCAGACCATCGCGAGTGTTCGTGTAGTATGGCCCCACTTCGACGCGAGCCAGTTCAGACAGCCGAAGCTCTTCCGCGGTGTCATGAAAAAGCACGCACCGCAAACTGTCTCCCGGATACTGAGTGCGAATCAAATGTGCCAACGCCAGCGCGACGCGTTTCGCCGGCGTGAAGCGATCTTCACCATAAAGGATCATGCTGTGCGAACAATCCAACATCACCACAGTGGCGCATGAGCTTTGATATTCGGACTGATGAACGTGCAGGTCGCTGTGCCGGATCTCCAGCGGCAACCCGATGCCTTCGCGTTGCATGGCGGAGAACAGGGTAGCCCCGGCATCCAGGTTCAGCGTGTCGCCAAACTCGTACAACTTCGTACCGCCGCTCGACTCAACACCGGTCGAAAGATCGCGCGTATCGTGCGCTCCAAAGCTGGAACGGCCGACAGATCCAAGCAGATCCTTCAGCGTCTTGTAGCCAAGAAAATCCACCGATTTGCCGCTGACTTCAAAGCGCGGCTGGCCCTCCCCGCCGGCTT
This sequence comes from Acidobacteriota bacterium, assembly GCA_043755595.1. Lineage (GTDB taxonomy): Bacteria > Acidobacteriota > Terriglobia > Bryobacterales > Bryobacteraceae > VFZP01. The sequence goes on from JAYUSQ010000261.1 coordinate 18,652, forward strand.
GCCCGTTTGGATTTTCCCGCTCACTTAAGTAGCCTTCTTCAAATAGCTTGCGGGTCAATCTATCAACCAGTCGCTCAAGCGCGTCTCCGTCCATCGCTTCCAACTGTTGACGCATCCGTTCGGCGTCCTCCGGGCTGAACAGCTCCCCGTTCAAGAGGGCGTTTTCGATCGCCCGGCGGAGCTCCTCCATCGAGCGGGGATCCATTTCCTGAAAGTCCCAACTGCGGGCCCGGAAGCCGCTTTGCAGAAGGAAGTCGGCCAAAGCACGCATCAGATCTTCGGCTTCGATATCGAAGTCCTCACCCGTGTACTTGCCGTAGTTTACGCGCTTCATTGAAAGTTCCGCTTTGAGTCGCGCCCGCGCCTTGGCTGACTCGTTTCCTCTTCCGCAACCGGCGCCGCCCGGCGCTTCTCTTCCGCGCCAAACACCCGCTCTTCGCTCCGGCTGATCCGGCGATGAGCCCACAGCCCTTCAAGGATCGTTTCGCCTGCCGACGCCCGCGTCGCGTCCGATGCATGTTCGCCCACACCGAGTGCGCCAGTTCGTTCGAAGAGGCCTTGAATCTTATCCAGTTGCCGAACCATCGAGGCTGAGTCGACCGACTCATCCAACTGCACGCTTCCGCCAATGTCGAACCACTTCACCACGGCATTGAAGTTGACGCCGTCGAAATATTTTGTGAAGACTCGCCCGATCGCCGCGCGCACTAACTCACGCGCCACATGATCGCCGCCTTTGAGCTCGCCTTCGTATTCAAGTTCGATCTTGCCGGTGATCGAGGGCAACGCCGCATAGATGTCCACCATCCGGGGGACGGCCTCGGTTTCTCCGGCGGCTAGTGCGCGCCGCTCGGCGTTCGACGCGACGTTTTCCAGCACCGAGATCGGCAGGCGCTGCGATACGCCGCTGCGCTTGTCGATCTTTTTGTCTTCGCGCGCGATGAACGCGATCTGCTCGACAACCTCACGCACGTAGTTTGGAATATGCAACGCGACCGGCGACTCTCGTTTGGTCCAGGCCTCTTGCTCCGTGATCGCGATGCCTTGTTCTACCTCAGCCGGATAGTGCGTGCGAATCTCACTGCCGATCCGGTCCTTGAGCGGCGTGATGATCTTGCCGCGCGCCGTGTAGTCTTCCGGGTTCGCCGTGAAGACCAACAGCACGTCGAGCGGCAGACGCACCGGGTAGCCTTTGATCTGCACGTCGCCCTCTTGCATGATGTTGAACAAACCCACTTGGATCTTGCCGGCGAGATCGGGCAGTTCGTTGATCGCGAAGATGCCCCGATTGGCGCGCGGCAGCAGACCGTAGTGGACAGTCAATTCGTTGCCGATGTCCTGGCCTCGCCGTGCGGCCTTGATCGGATCGATATCGCCAATCATGTCGGCGATCGTCACGTCTGGCGTCGCAAGTTTTTCGATGTAACGTTCGCTTGCTTGGAGCCACGCGATCGGCGCGTCGTCGCCAAGTTCGGCAATCAAATCGCGGCCCTGTTTTGAAACTGGCGAGAACGGATTGTCGCGCAGCTCGCTCCCAGCCAGATACGGAATCGCCGGATCCATGAGTGTGGTCAGCATCCGGATCAGCCGCGTTTTCGCCTGGCCGCGCAGCCCCAGCAAAATGAAATTGTGCCGCGAGAGAATCGCGTTCACCACCTGCGGAACGACGCTGTCTTCGTACCCCACCACGCCGGGAAAAAGTGTCTCGCCCGTGGCGAGCTTCCGTATCAAATTTTCACGGAGTTCGTCCTTGATCGATCGTGCCGCCAGGCGCGCGTGATAGCCTCCGCGCTTCAATTCACCCAGCGTGCGAGCCGCTTGTTCAGACATCGTTGAACACCGCCTATATCCAGAACTGTAGCACGGCGGACGTGGCAGTTCGATTGCACAGTATTGGATGCCTCGTTGGAAAAAACTTGAGTACCGGCTTGAAGGTGGAGGATCTATGTATTTGATAAATAAAACGTTGTGGATTTATAAGCGCGGCGCCGTGCCCCAGCGGGATGGCGGAAAAATGACCACCCGTGGTCAGCTAACCTGTTTCGTTCCACAAAATTACGTTGTTCAGACTTGTAAGTTATAGTATTCTGAACACAATGGCCTCAAACATGTTTAGCCAAGAATGTTTTCAAAGGAGCTCAGGAGGTTCCTCCCCCATGCTGCGTAAGATCGCTGCCCTCCTCACTCTTGCAGTGAGTTTCTCCGCGCTGGCGCCGGCCCAAGGGTTGACCAGCACCGCCACGAAAGACGACTGGGAAGAAATCAATTTCGAATTCAATTCGGCCACCCTCGCGGATGGATATCCGAGTCTGTTGCGGCTCGCCGAACTGTTGAACAAAAACGCGGACTACAAGGTGAAGCTCACCGGGCACACCGACTATCTCGGCTCGCATCCGTTCAACGATCAGTTAGGCATGAGCCGCTCGAACACGGTGAAGAGCTTCCTGGAAAAATACGGTGCGCGCACCGGGCAGGTGACCACTGCGACCCAAGGCAAACGGGCGCCGCGTGTGCCCGCCACGACTCTCGAATCGAGGTTCATCAATCGCCGCGTCGACATGATGCTGACTGACGGACAGGGACGCGTGGTCGGCGCCGGTGGAGCGCCCGACGCCATTCGTGTGCTGGAGGCTTTGCAGAAGCAGCAGGAAGAATGCTGCTCGCAGATTCTTCGCCGGCTCGACAAGCTGGATGAGATTCTGGCGATGTTGCGCGACTTGAAAAATCAGAACGCGCAACTCGCTAAGGACGTCGCGGACCTGAAGGGCCGCCCGGCTGGCGGCGGTGCGGCTGGTGCAACCGGCGCTGCGGGCGGCGCCTCGAACTTAGCTGGCGGCGGTGCGGCTGGCGCGCAAGGTGCGACGGGCGCGGCTGGGCAAATGATGGCAGGCGGCGGACCGGGCGTATCGCCCAAGGATCTTGAAGATCTCGCCGACAAGGCAGCCAGGAAAGCAGTGGATACGATGCGCGGCTCCGGCTACGGCAGGAGCTATCTCGGACCACGCTTCACACTGCTCGGTTTGAACGGCGGATTGGATGGCACGGGCAACATAACGATGTCCGGCCGAGGCCGCGTCTTCGCTCCGTTCACTTCGAACTTCGCGTTCCAGGGCCAAGGCGAATATCTTTACTTCCGCGATCGCAAGGAAGGGCAGTTCGATGCCGGCGTCGTAGCGCGCTTCAAGAATATTCAGCTCGGCAATTTTGCCAGCTTCAAGACGGTGAGCTTCCGCGACCTTCAATCCAACGGCACGCTCGGGCAGTTCGCCTTTACCGGCGACTATCTGTTCAAGCATGGCAAGGTCGGCGTATTCGGCACCAAGTCGTTCCTCGATAACGCCATCGTGAACCGGCAGCAGATCAGCCGCAACATACTAGAAGAGAAATATCTGCGTGTGGTCGATCAGGTTGGCGGCCAGGCGACAATCGCGCTCGGCAAGAAGGCCTGGTTTGAAGGCAACCTCGGCTACCTGCATTCGCGTGCGGGGAACGACAAGCCTGGCGGCACGGCCCGCTTCGTCTACCCGCTGAACAACATCCTCGCGTTGACTGTCGAAGGCGGCGTCAACGAAACGATGCTCGGTTCGGAGAACAACGGTCGCGCCGTCGTCGGCATTATGCTCGGCAACTTCATTCAGCCGAGAGATTACCTTGGAGTCGATCATCCGGTCCCGGTCGATGTTCCTCGCGTTCGTTATGAGTTGCTGACCCGCCGCACACGCACGGGTAACGATCCGCCAGTAGCCGATGCCGGTCCCGATCAGATCGGCGCGAGCGCCGGCACGATCAACCTCGACGGCTCCGGTTCATTCGATCCGGATGGCGACCCGATCACCTTCCAGTGGAATCAGGTGGCCGGCCCGTCGGTGACAATCGCCAATTCGACGGCGGCCCGCGCCAGCTTCACCGCTGCCGAAGGCCAGCCCTATGCGTTCCGCCTCACCGTGCGTGACGACAAGGGTGGCCAGGGTATCGCTCGCGTGAGCGTCACCACCAAGGAGGCTCCGAAGGTGCGGATCATCCGCTTCGCTTCGGCGCCCGGCATCGTTCGCTTGGGTGAATCGGCTGTCCTTAACTACACGGTTGAGAATGCCGATTCGGTGGCGATTACGGGGATCACTGAAACCCTCAACGCCGCCGCCGGTAGCGTGAATGTGCGTCCAACCCGGACCACCTCCTACACGCTTACCGCCCGCAACCGGTCTGGTGAAGATACCGCCGTCGCGTCGGTTGTCGTGGACCTGCCTCTGCCGCGCATCATTCGTTTCACCGCCACGCCGCAGACCATTATCCAGGGCGCCAAGACTACGCTCAACTGGAACACTACCAATGCCGACTCGGTCGAAGTCGTTGGTGTCGGGACGTACGGCGCCAATGACTCGGTGGATGTCACGCCGTCCGAATCGCGCGGCTACACGATCATCGCTCGCAACGGCCAAGGTGAGACGTCGGCCGGACTCGCGGTCACGGTCAACGTCGGCCCGCGGCCCAAGGTGATCCAGTTCACCGCCAACCCGATGCAGATCGTGGTGGGCGATTCCTCGACTCTGTCATGGGTTGTGGAAGATGCCGACTCGGTTGAAATCAGCCCCGGTATCGGCAAGGTCGATCTCACCGGCAACCGCAAGGTCACCCCGGCGGAGACTACGCTTTACACTCTCACCGCCACCAACAAGTTCGGCGTCACCAACGTGCAGACCACGATCGAGGTTCTGCCAAGAGTGAAGATCAATAGCTTCACGGTCAAGCCGATCACCATCCTGAAGCCCGGCGAGCCGGTCACCTTCACTTGGGATGTCGACAACGCCGTCAGCGTCTTTATCGACGGCGGCATCGGTCCTCGCTCCGCTAAGGGTTCGTTGACCAACGCCGGTCCGCTTACGACCACGACATACACGCTCACCGCGATCGGCCGCGGCTCAACCGCCAACGCTTCGGTGACCGTGACGGTACAACCTGCCGCTCCGCCTCCGGCCAACCGGCCCCCGACGGCGGTGGCTGGCCAGGACGTTACTACCAGCTTTACGGAATTGCAGCTCAACGGCTCCGGTTCCTACGATGCCGACGGTGACGCCATCACTTATAGCTGGCGCTCCGTGGATGGCCGCGCGACGATCGTGAACCCGACGTCCGCAACCCCCACCGTCCGCCTGACGCAAAATCAGTTCAACCAGTTCCTCTTCGAACTACTGGTGACTGATACGGCCGGGTTGATCTCGAAGTCTTCGGTACGGATCAATTTGATCCAACCCCAACCGCTTCGCTAATCACTCAAGCCGAGGACGTTCCTCATGAAGCCGGGCAGCCCTCAAAGGCTGCCCGGTTTTTTTTATGAATGGAGATCATCGGGCCGCTCGCGATTTTGGCGTACAGAGGCCGCCCAAAATGTTAGATATCTGCCGAATCGCTGAACTGGCACGCGGACTGACCCGCCGGAGAGCGTGAAGGTCGAGCTACTCCGTATTGGCGCGCAAAAAATCCCGGTAGCCGTCTTCGTCGATCTCGCCAGCCGCCAACGCGAGCACCGCCGACGCAGCAGCCTCTTCGGTTGACCGAAACCGATGACCGTACAGCTCAAGAAAAAGCACGCCAACCACGAAGCCAGTCCGCTTGTTGCCGTCAAGGAACGGGTGATTCTTGACCACGCCCGCAGTATAGATCGCCGCCAATGCAACGACGTCGAGGGCCGCCGCAGCATAAGCGAAATGCTGGCGAGGGCGGGCGAGAGCCGATAGCAGCAGGCCAAGGTCACGTAAGCCCGACGCGCCGCCGTGTAGAGCCAGGACCCTGTCATGAATCGCGAGAGCATCTCTCTCATCGATCCAAACCGGTTCCTTCATTTCGACAGCGTTTCAAGTGTATTCTTATACCGATCCAGGATGTCCTCGGCCGCCGCCATCTTATCCGGAACGGCAGGCTCAAGTGCTGTAAGTTGATAACCGCCCCCAGGGGTCTCGACGAGGAAGAGCGCTTGATCCGCGCCTGTGTGCAGGCGTTCAACTACATCCTGGGGCAACACGACACCCAGCGAATTGCCGATCTTACGAACTTTGAGTTCTACCATTGCATACCTTGGTTCCCGCCAGTCCCCAGTGTACTAACGCCCACGCCCGGAGCGCAGTACCATGCAAAGATGCGGTCTCGCCCTGTCCTTCTTCTGCTCCTCTTCGCCGCCCTACTGCCAGCCCAACCCAAGCCCAGCACTCGCATCATGGAAGCGAAGATTCAGGCTGCGATCTCGCGTTTCAAAGGCCGAGTCTGGCTCTATGCCACCAACCTGGACACCGGCGCCACCTACGGTCTCCGCGAGAATGAAAAGGTTCGCACAGCCAGCACCATAAAGCTGCCAATCCTCGTCGCCGTGCATGCCGCCGTCGAAGCGGGCAAAGCTAATTGGACCGACCGTATCGCGCTTGCCGAATCGGAAAAGGTCTACGGCTCTGGCGTATTGAGCGAGTTCGCGGGCGGCCAAAGTTTTCAGCTCGGCGATCTCTGCAACCTCATGATCGTCGTGAGCGATAATACCGCCACCAATCTCATCCTGGACCGGTTCACAGCCGACCATATCAACGCGGTGATGGATTCCCTTAAGCTTCCCAACACGCGATCGATGCGCAAGATTATGGGCAGTGGCGGCCCTGAAGGTTTAAGCCAGGCGGGCGCGAGCGAAGAGAACAAACGCTTCGGCATCGGGTCGTCGACCCCTAAGGAAATGGTCAGCCTTCTCGAAGGTCTGCACGCGGGCGCCGTGATCAGTCCCACTGCTTCGAAAGCGATTCTGGACGTCATGAAGCGCCAGCAGTACAAAGACGGCATTGGCCGCAAGTTCGACGATCGAACTCCGGTCATGAGCAAATCCGGTTCTCTCGACGCGCTACGCAGCGACCTGGGGCTGATCTTCTCGCCTGCCGGCAAGTTCGCCATCTCGATCACGGTGGACGACATGCCGTTGAAAGATTACTCTCCCGACAACATCGGCAACAAACTCATCTCCGAACTGACAGGGTATTTACTCGCGGGTCTGGGCAAGTAGAGCGCGCACTTCATCGAGCGCGGTCGCCAGACTGGAGAATACGGGCACGCGCGATTTCGCCCGTATTTGCGGCTCCAACCGCACCATCGAAACCTGCGCGAGCACCATCGCATCGATCGCTTCGGTTTCCACCTGGTGAGCGGCCTCCAGCAGCAAACGGTCATGCGCCTCGACATCGCCCCGGAGTAGCGCCTGTAGCGCTTCGGCGGCCAGCACATGAGTCGTTTCGATCGGCGTCAAAGCGGCGGCATGCAGTAACTCAACGGTGGTCGCTACCGTCGCCGGAAACGTCGCGACAATGCCAATCCTGCGTCCGGCGGCGGCGGCGCGGCGTGTCATCGGCTCGTCGATTTTGATGATTGGGACTTTCGTTTGGGCGCGCAGCGCGCGCATCCCTTCACGGCTCACCGCAGAGCAGGTGAGCAGCACCGCGTGCGCGCGGTATTCAAGCCAGGCCGACTCGACCATCTCCGCTAGCCGCCGCACGGCGCGGTCCACATCCAGCCCGGCCAGCGAAGTCATAATGCCGTCGTCGAGCAGGTTTACTGTCTTCAACTCCGGCGCGGCCTGGTCGAAATGCTGGGTCACCGGATCGACGGCAGCGCGGGAAGCGTGAATCAACGCGATAGTCGGCATCAGATCTCATGGTAAGCCGGTTGCTTATGTGGGTCCAAGTCAGGCATCCTGACAGGTGTGGTATCCCGCTACATTTTCGTACTGTTGACGGCCGCAGTGGTTGGCGCCCTGGCTCAGCCGAAAGACCCCGTGCAGTGGACGCTTGAGGCGGAACCGTCCGTCGTAGCTCCTGGCGGGCGTGTTTTGCTGAAGTTCAAGGCCAAAATCGAAGGCGACTGGCACCTCTATTCGACAACCACCAAGCCTGGGCCTATCCCGACGAAGATATCGCTTGTCGACTCCTCGCCCGTCACTTTGAAGCAACTGTATCAACCCAAGCCGATCACCAAGTACGACGAGTCTTTCAAGAACGAACAGGAGTCGTTCGTGCATGAGGCGGTCTTCCTGCTGGAGGCGGAGGTTCCAGCCAGCGCTGTCGCCGGTAAACTACTGGTGACCGCTCAGGCTCGCTATCAGGTTTGTAGCGGCACCCAATGCCTGCGCAGCAAAACGAAGATGGCGGCGGTGGCCGTGCGCGTGGACCCAAGCGCCAAGGCGGTCGCCCCCTTGATTCCCGCTGGCTACACGCCGGTTGCCGGCCCCGTCGCCGCGACGTCTGCAACGGCGCCCACGGCCGCGTCAACGTCGAAGACCGTGAAGCTGGGAAGCACCCCGCAGGATGAGGATCTGGGCCGATTCCTTTTTGTCGCTTTCACCTTTGGTCTGGCCGCGATCTTCACCCCCTGCGTGTTTCCGATGATCCCCTTTGTGATGTCCGATTTTCTCAATCGCAAAAACGCAGTTGCACAAGCGGCGTTGTTTGGCATCGGAATCATCGTGTCTTTCACCGTGTTGGGCTTGGCGATCACTGCGTTGCTCGGCCCATTCGGCGTCGTGCAGTTAGGCTCGAACCCCTGGGTGAATGCGTTCATTTTCTCGGTCTTCGTTTTCTTCGGCTTGAGTATGTTGGGGGCGTTCGAAATTAACCTTCCCTCTGCCTTGGTAAACAAGGCCAACGACGCTTCGCAAGGAGGTGGTGCGGCGCGCAGCTTGTTGATGGGGTTCACGTTCTCACTTACGTCATTCGCCTGCGTCGGGCCGTTTGTCGGCACGCTGCTGGCCTCGACCGTGCAAAGCGGCGGGTCGCGCCCGGCGATCGGCATGGCTACGTTCGCAGCGGGCGTAGCCGCACCGTTCTTCTTTCTCGCAGTGTTTCCGTCGCTCCTCCAGAAGATGCCTAAAAGCGGAGGGTGGTTACCGCGCGTCAAGACCGTCATGGGCTTTGTCATCCTTGCCGCGGCGCTAAAGTATCTGAGTAACATCGATCAGGTGATGCAGTGGGGTTTCCTTTCGCGTGACCGGTTCCTGGCCGTGTGGATCGTGCTGCTCGCTTTGCCGGGTCTCTATCTATTAGGCCTCCTCAAGATGGAAGGGATCAAGGCTGACTCGACTGTCGGTGTTGCCCGCGCACTAATCGGCGCGGCCTTCCTGATCGTGGCTGTGTCATTGTGGCCGGGAATGAGCTGCCAGCGCTTAGGCGAACTCGAGGCTTACATTCCGGCTTGCGCCGAATCGGCGTTGCCAGCGGGTGGCGGAGGCGGAGCGCCGGCCGGAGTGAAGTGGATGAAGAACGACTACAAGGGAGCGCTCGCCCGAGCCAAAGCCGAGGGGAAAACGGTGCTGGTCAACTTCACCGGCTATGCCTGTACCAATTGTCATTGGATGAAGGCCAACATGTTTACGAGGCCTGAGATCGCCGCCGCTCTCCAGGATTTTGTCCTGGTCGAGTTATACACCGACGGGACGGATGCCGCCGCCGAAGAGAATCAGAAACTACAGGAAACCAAGTTTGAATCGGTAGCGCTTCCCTTCTACGCCATCGTCGACGGCGACGAAAAGATCGTGGCAAGTTTCGATCGACTTACTAAAGATGCCGGTCAATTCCTGAAGTTCCTGGAGACCGGCAAGACTGCTCCAACCAAGGCAGTCGCTTCACTATGAAGCTCCCCGTCGTTCTTGCCGTCTTGGCAGGCGCCGTGTGGGCGCAGCCGGTTGAAGTCGAAAAGAAACTTCGCTCCTATCCAGATCCTGTTCGCGCGCGCGAGTATATGAAGCGCATGGCCGCTGAGCCACATCATGCCGGCTCTCCCGGCTCAAAAGCGGTGGCGGATTACACGTTAGAACTCTTCCGCCAATGGGGTTTCGACGCTAAGATTGAAGAGTTTGAGGCGCTACTGCCCTATCCCACTCATACCCTCGTGGAACTTACTGCGCCAGTCAAGCTAAAGCTCAAACGGAAGGAGCCGGTTAGCCGGGACGACCCGGACTCAGGCGATCGCAACCAGCTTCCCCTCTACAATTCCTACTCGGCGTCCGGCGACGTGACCGCCCCGTTGGTCTACGTCAATTACGGAATCCCGGCTGACTATGAACGCCTGGCGAAAATGGGTGTCGACGTAAAAGGTAAAATCGTCATCGCTCGTTACGGCGGCAGTTGGCGCGGCACTAAGCCCAAGGTTGCCGCCGAACACGGAGCCGTAGGATGTCTCATCTACTCGGACCCGCGGGACGATGGCTTCTACCAAGGTGAAACGTTTCCAAAAGGCCCTTATCGTCCCGCAGAAAGCGCTCAGCGCGGCAGCGTCATGGACATGCCGGTCTATGTCGGCGATCCGCTGTCTCCGGGTTGGGCCTCGGTGAAGGGTGGCCGCAAGCTGAAACGCGAAGAAGCGGTCACGATCATGAAGATTCCCGTGCTGCCTCTTTCCTGGACGGACGCCAAGCCGCTGTTGGCTAACCTGGGAGGGCCTGTCGCCCCGCTGGAATGGCGCGGCGCCTTGCCACTTACTTATCACATCGGCGCCGGTCCAGCCGTTGTCCATCTGAAAGCGGACTTCGATTGGACTTCGAAGCCCGTCTACAACGTGATTGCCCGAATGCCGGGCGCCGCTCGGCCGGATGAATGGGTGATCTATGGCAATCATCACGACGCGTGGGTAAATGGGGCAGGGGATCCGGTTTCGGGCGCAATTGCGTTGCTCGAAACGGCACGCGCATTCAGCCAACTGAAAGCGACCGGCTGGCAGCCCAAGCGTACCCTGATATTTGCGTTATGGGATGCCGAAGAGTTCGGACTCATCGGATCGACGGAATGGGTGGAAGCTCACCTCGACGAGTTACAACGCAAAGGCGTCGCCTACTTCAATAGCGATGTGAACTCGGGGGGCGCACTGAGCGCCGGCGGATCTCAGCTGCTGGAGAACTTCTTCCACGATGTGATTCGAGACATTGAAGATCCGGCCAAGGGTAACTCGCTTTTACAATTGGCCGAAGCTCCAGGCGACAACGGCGGGGCGGGGAAGCCCTTTGCACTTGGGCCCTTGGGAGCGGGTTCTGACTATGTCGCGTTTCTGCATCATGCCGGCGTTCCCAGTCTAAACTTGGGTTTCACCGGAGCCGGCGCTTCAGGCACTTATCACTCTATTTTCGATTCCTATGCCTGGTTCACCAAGCATATGGACAGGGACTTCCAATACTCGCGGCTCCTGTCGCGAGTGATCGGAACGTCAATGTTGCGAATGTCGGAAGCGTCGCTGGTTCCGCATGATTTCCGCGCCGTCGCGCGAGTCATTCGCAGTTGGACCGCCGAGATCAAAGCGCAGTACGGCAAATTGGATCTTGGCGAAGTGATGCAGGCTACTGATCTGCTTGACGCCGCCGCCGCCCGATACCAACAGGCGTCGGTGAAGCCGGATGCGAAAACACTCGCCTCGGCCAACCAACTGCTCATTGGCGCTGAGCGGGCGTTAACTCGCGAATCTGGCCTGCCGGGCCGCAGTTGGTTCCGCCATCAACTCTACGCTCCTGGACTCTACACGGGTTACAGTGCGCGCACATTGCCGGGAATTCGCGAGGCTGCCGATCTGGGAAAGATGGACGAAGCCAAGCAACAGGTAGGTGTGTTGGCCGAGACGGTACGCGCGTTCACGGGGTTGGTGGATCGGGCAGCTGCAATGTTAGCTGGAAAATAGCGGAGTTATACCTCGCGCACCCGGTCCCAAGTCATCACGTCGCCCCTCACGCAAGACTCCAGCGCCATGACCGCCGTCAAAGTGCTTTCCGCCGCGTGAAACGCCGCATTCTCAATCTTCCCCGTCCGCGCGCCATCGATGAATTCAGTGACCGCGTCCAGCGTAATATCGTACTTAGTCGTCACGGTCTCCGCCACCTGCCCGGTGCGATAGATCGTGTAACCGCGGCGCGAAACGTTGACGCTGCCTTTCTCACACACGAAAGTTTCGGACACATCGCTCCACGCAGGCCCATTACCGAACTGATTGGCGCAGTAACTAAAAATCAGGCCATCCTCATACTGGAAGGTACACGACAAATTATCGAAGATATCGCCGTATTGCCTAACCTGTCGCGAGCCATACCCCGACACGCGAATTGGATGACGGCCGGTGAACCAGTTAACAACATCGATGTTGTGGCAATCCTGCTCGATCAGGATGTCGCCCGATAGATTCCGGTAGAAGAACCAGTTGCGTACCTTCTCTTCGCTTTCGGCATGTCCGGTCTTGATTGCCGGACCGCCACCCATCCAGGCCGCTCGCACTTGCCGGATCGCGCCCAATTGTCCGGACTTCACAATCTCATACGCCTTGCGATAATCCTTGCCGTAGCGCTGCTGCAAATCCACCGAAATACGCTTGGACGTGTCGGCCCGGCGCGCCGCACGCAGCACTCGATGGCAACCGGGAACATCCACCCCCGCGGGCTTCTCCATGAAAATATGTTTCTTGGCATCCACCGCCGCTTCAAAATGCTCGGGATGCAAATAGGCGGGCGACGCAATATAGACCGCGTCGATGTCGGAAGCGGCCAGCAGATCCTGGTGATTTCTAAATGCCCGCGCCCCAGAGAACTTTTCCTCCGCAGCCTTCCGCTTGTCTTCGTAGATGTCCGCGAAAGCCGTGACTTTTAGAAATTCGTTCTTTGCGAAAATGTTGCCCGCAACATACGTCCCACGATTGCCGACGCCGATGATGCCCAAGGTCAAAGCGGAGTTCGCCTGGTAGCTAAAAGCCGTTTCCGGCTTGACGATCATGAACGAGGCGACCGCGCCGCCTTTAGCTACGAATCCGCGGCGGTCGGTGATCGGTTTGGCCATGGCGCTCTCATTATATCCTCAAGGGGGAGCCTTGGAGGAGAGATTTGCTGGCGATCGGTTTGGACTATTCGACAAAACAATTGGTGGAGCGAGAACTGCCGGAGCCGATCCTCACAACTCCGGAACAGATCCTGTTCCGCGTCCGGGAAGTTGGCGTCTGCGGCACCGATCGTGAACTCGCGAACTTCGCCTTCGGCTACCCGCCGCCGGGCGAAGAATTCCTGGCGTTGGGCCACGAAGCCGTGGGTGAAGTCGTCGAGATGGGCGCAGCCGTTCGCGACCTCCGGCGTGGCGATCTGGTGGTGCCAACCATCCGCCGCGCCTGCCCAGGTCCATGCGGATCATGTGGCGCCGGCCGGCGCGATCTCTGCCGCACGGGCGACTATCGCGAGCGCGGCATCTTTGGCCTCCACGGATACCTCTCCGAATTCGCAGTGGACAGCGTCCGCGACCTCATACCGGTGCCCGCCGCTCTCGCGTCCTACGCAATCCTGGTGGAGCCGCTCAGTTCGGTTGAAAAGCTGGCCGAGTCCGTCTTTCGCGCCCATCAGGCCGATCCGCAAACAGCCCTGGTGCTGGGCGCCGGTCCTATAGGAATCCTGGCGGCGCTACGTTTGCAACTGCAGGGAATCAAGGTGACCGTGCAGTCGCTGGAACCTGAGGATGACCCGCGCGTGGCGCTGCTTCGACAAGCGGGTGTGCGATACGAACGCAACGGCCGTGACAAAGCCGATATCGTGATTGAAGCGACGGGCTCGGCTGACTCCGGCTTGGCCGGCCTGCTGCGGCTCGCTCCGAACGGGGTCCTGGGATTATTGGGTGCGCGCGATGGTAATGGCGATATCCCCTGGCTTGAAATGATCCGTAACAACCAAACCATCGTGGGCAGTGTCAATGCCGCCCTCGCCCACTTCAAGCGCGCCGTAAAAACGATTGGCATGCTGGAGCGAAGGACCCTCAACGGCTTGATCACGCGGACCGGGCGCCGCCAGTTTCGAGATTCAGTCTTGGCTCCTCGCGCTGGATCGATCAAGACGGTTCACGTGATGGCGGAGTAAAATAAAAGTATCGATGCCTTTTCGTTTTCGCCATAGTATTTGTAATGAAGTGTTTGAGGGTTGGAAGTTCGCCGACACCTGCCGGTCCATCAAGAAGGCTGGCTATGAAGGTATTGAAATCGCCCATTTCACGTTGAAAGACACTCCCGCCGCCATCACTTCGGCTGAGCGGGAGGAATATCGCAAGATCATGCGTGAAGAGGGCCTGGACTTCGTCGGTCTGCATTGGCTCATGGTGGCTCCCAAGGGCCTGCACGTCACGACGCCAGACGTCGAACTCCGCCGCAAGAGCTGGCAACATATCGACGACTTGATCGATCTCTCGTCAGACCTCGCCGGCGGCGCGCCGAGCAAAATGATTTTCGGTTCCCCCAAGCAACGCACGTCCATTGGCGGCTTGACCCCCGCTGAAGCGTTCAAGAACTACGAAGCTGGACTCGCCGGTATAGCCAAACACGCCGAGCGCCGCAATGTCACCGTGCTAGCCGAGGTTTTGCCGCGCCACGACGCCGACGTGCTGAATCTCGAAGACGAAGCCGCCGCGCTCGTGTCCCGGATCGGCAGCCCCGCCATTCAGACCATGTTCGACTCCCACAATGCCGCCGACGAAACTGAGCCGCACCCGGCGATCGTCGAAAAGCATTTCGGCATCATCAAGCATATCCATGTGAACGAAATGGATGGCCGTCATCCAGGCACGGGCGACTATGATTTCGCCGCGCTCCTGGCCACTTTGAAGCGCCTCGATTACCCGGGCTGGGTCTCGCTGGAAGTTTTCGATTTCTCGGCGGGCGCCGAAAAAATCGCTGCCGGCTCTCTGCAGTACCTCAATTCGATCATCGCGACCCTATAAAACAATTATGAAACGTTACGTTGTGACCGGCGGAGCCGGATTCATCGGCTCAAACCTTGTCCGTTTGCTGTTGAAAGAGCCGGACGCGGGCAAAGTGGAAGTGATCGACAACTGCTTCACAGGCCATCGGGCCAACCTTGATGAAGTGGCCGCCGACGTGGACTACCACGATGTCGATATCAGAGACTTCGACGGTGTTGCCAAAGTGGTAAACGGCGCCGACGCCGTGTTTCACTTGGCCGCCGTGCCATCGGTGCCCCGTTCGATCGACGACCCCGTGGTTTGCCACGACATCAATATCAACGGGACCTTCACCGTCTTCCGCGCCTGCGTGGCCGGTGGTGTCGGCCGTGTCTTTTACGCAGCCTCGTCTTCGGCGTATGGCAACATCGAAGCTTCGCCGAAAGTGGAAACGATGACGCCCGCGCCGTTGTCGCCTTACGCAGCGCAGAAGTTGATGGGAGAATACTACGTGAGCGTCTTCAAAGAGTGCTGGAATCTGGAAACCGTCGCGCTCAGATTCTTTAATGTCTTCGGCCCCAGGCAGGATCCGGCGAGCCCCTATTCCGGCGTCATCTCGATCTTCATGAAGTGCCTCATCGAAAAGCGATCGCCCATGATCTACGGCGATGGCGAGCAGACGCGCGACTTCAACTTCGTGGAGGATGTCGCGGGTTTGGTGATTAAGGCCGCGAAAGCGCAAGGCGTGGGCGGACGGATCTTCAACGGTGGCAATGGCCACAGCTATTCGTTGAATCTGCTCTGGAGCCTGCTAAACAAAATCGAGGGGACGGATATTCCGGCCAACCACTCGGCCCCTAGAGCGGGCGACGTGCGCGATTCGCTGGCGGACACGACGTTGGCTGTCAAGTTGCTTGGCCACGATCCGCTGTTCAGCTTAGAGGAAGGCCTGCGCCGTACTCTCGCCTGGTACAAACAGCGCGCCGTCTAGCTTAGCTCCAGAGCTGATCGATGAGCGTGCCGCCGACGATGGTGGGACGCTCGGCACGGCCATTGCGCTGATACGTCAGCCGCAAGTGGTCCAGCCCCATCAAGTGCAGGATCGACGCGTGAATATCGTGGACGTGGCTTGGCCGTTCGACCGCGCGCAGACCGATCTCATCCGTGGTTCCGATGGTCTGGCCACCACGGACTCCGCCGCCGGCAAACCACATCGAAAAGCCCCATGGGTTGTGATCGCGGCCGTTGCCCTTTTCATTGAAAGGTGTGCGGCCGAACTCTCCGCCCCACACAACCAACGTTTCATCCAATAACCCGCGCTGCTTCAAATCGGTTAACAAACCGGCGATCGGCTGATCGGAAACCCGGCACCATTTGCCATGGTTGCCCTCGATATTTGAGTGCGCATCCCAGCCGCTGCCGGAGCCGCAATACAATTCCACAAAGCGCACGCCACGTTCCACCAGCCGCCGCGCCAACAGGCAATTGGAACCGAACGAACGGAGATCGGGCTCGTCCATTCCGTACATCGTCTTGGTCGCCGCCGACTCGCGCGACAGGTCTACCGCGTCAGGCGCATCGGCCTGCATCTTGTAGGCCAGCTCATAACTTTGCGTGCGGGCATCGAGATCGAAATCGTCTTGTTTGTCCGCACTCCAGCGGTCGTTAATCTCTTTCAGGAAATCCAGTTTGCCGCGTTGCCGTTCATTGGAAACGCCTTTGGGCGAAGCCAGGTGCAGAATCGGCGTGTCGCCTTGGCGGAACTGCGTGCCCTGATAAACGGCAGGTAGAAATCCGCTGGACCAGTTCTTAGGCCCACCTACTGGCTCGCGGTCGTCCAGCAGCGTGACGAACGTCGGCAGATTCCGATTGCTTGAGCCGAGTCCATACGTCACCCAGGCGCCCATCGACGGACGTCCAGCCAGGATGTCTCCGGTGTTCATCTGGCACACTGAACCCACGTGATTCAACCCGTCGGCCCAGCACGAACGCAGCACCGCAATGTCGTCGACGTGATTCGCGATATGCGGATACCAGTCGCTCACCCAAGTGCCGGCCTGCCCATGCTGCTTCCACTTGCGAGGTGAGCCCATGATCGTGTTGCTGCCAGTGCCCATGGCCGTGATCACTTTGCCGAACGACTCCGGCATGGGCTTGCCATTGAGCTCATTCAACTTCGGCTTTGGATCGAAGAGATCGATGTGGCTCGGACCCCCTTCCATGAAGAGCCAGATCACGTTCTTGGCCTTCGGCGCGTGATGTCCGGGCCGGGTTGCCAGCCAGTCTTTCGTCGCCGCCATCGCCTGATCTTCGGCCAGTAGGTTCGCCAGCGCCATCGACGCCAGCCCGGTGCCGGCCCCGCGGAAAAATTCCCGGCGCGTTCGCACGGGCCAATTATGAGCGAGCGGATTAATGGACATCGTGCGAAATCCTTAGTTGAGGTAGACGAATTCGTTCGAGTTCAGCAGCATGTGGCACAGATCGGCGAAAGCCGATTGCCGGTCGCCGCCCGCAACGCGCGTCTGTTTGTCGAGGAAGGCCGCCGCTGAACGCGATTCTTCGGCAGACGGCACACGCGAGTAGACCAGCCGCCAAGCGCGTTCGATCTGCGACCCTGGCGTCAACCCGGTATCGTTCGATACCTTCGCAGCCAGGTCCTTGGCCCAGCCCACCACCAGTTCGTTGTTAAGCAGTTCGAGGGCTTGCGTTGACGAGACCGTGCTGTTGCGCCGCGCGCAGCTTTCATGGGTATCGGGCATGTCGAAAGCCTCGAACATCGGGTACCGCGTGTTACGCCGTACGAACGTGTAGACACTGCGGCGAAGAGTCTCCGGTTGCGCTTCGTCAGCCTTCCAACCGCCACGGGTCACCATCCCGGGAGGCATCGGCGGGAACACTCCGGGGCCGTACATCTTCCCATTCAGCAGCCCGGATACCTGCAGCATCGAATCGCGAATCGCTTCGCCTTCGAGCCGCCGGCGATTGTAACGCCAGACTAATTTGTTGTCGGAGTCCGCTGCGATCGCGTCCGCCCGTGAAGCCGACGACTGTTGCCACGCCGCCGAGAGCATGATGCGCTTATGCAGCTTCTTCATGCTCCAGCCGCCTTCGACGAACTCGGCCGTCAGGGTGTCAAGCAGTTCGCGGTGAGTGGGCCGGTCTCCCATCACGCCAAAGTCGCTTGGGTTGGCGGCAATGCCACGGCCAAATTGATAGTGCCAAATCCGGTTCACGATCACGCGCGCGGTCAGAGGATTGTCGGCGCGAGTCAGCCATTGAGCCAACACCGAGCGCCGCCCGGTTGACGCGCCGTTCAACGCGGGCAGGACCGCGGCATCGGCCGGATCGAGAATCGAAAGGAAGCCCGGCTGCACCTCAGCGAGCGGCGCATCGTAGTTGCCCACCGCCAGCACGTGAGTCTTGGGAGCGGCCCCGCTTTCGTCCACCATTCCCTGCGCCACGTTGAGAGGCGACGGCTTGTGCGTATCGAACTCAGCCAGTTCTTTCTTCAACGCCTGATAATGTTTCTTGCCATCGCCCTTGAGCAGCGCGCCAATCTCGTCGTCGGAGAATGTCACTTGCGCCTTGGCTTTCTGAAACATCTGCCACTGGTACGGATTGCGCTGCGCCGGATCCATGTTGATCACTTGCTGAATCTCTTCGGGAAAGCGGACCAGCCGGTACTTGTATTGTTCTTCGCGCGCCGGCTTCAGCAGAGCGTCGATCTTCGATCGTACGGGCCTGGTTAACTCTTCCCAAGCGATCTTCTTGGATTCAAACTCGTTACGCCGAGCCGAAGGATCCAACGCCAACTGGTCTTCGATGCGCGTGTTTGAGAAGAAAGACTGGAGCCGATAGTAATCTTTATGCAGGATCGGGTCGAACTTGTGATCGTGGCAGCGCGCGCAAGTGACG
>JAYUSQ010000262.1:0-11987 GCA_043755595.1 Acidobacteriota bacterium
AAGGCCGGATAGTTCACCGTCTTTCTGGCTAGTGAGCGCGTGGAAGCGAGTCTCCCAATCGCCGAGACTGCGGTCGCGGTCCACGAGTTGCGATTGGAGGCCGGCGAGTTCACCGTCCTTCTGGCTGCTGAGCGTGTGGAAGCGAGTCTCCCAATCTCCGAGACTGCTGTCGCGCTCGGCGAGGTCGGAGCGGAGGGCGGCGATTTGACGATCGGACCCGGAGGTTGAATCGTTGAATCGCTTATCCCAATCGCCGAGTTGCGCGCGCAGGCCTGCCACGGCACGGTCCCTTTCGCTGGTGAGGTCTTTGAACCGGCTCTCCAACTCCGCCAGGCTCTTGCTTCGGTCGGCAAGCTGGGCGACTACCGGGGTTAATTCGGCGACCCTCGATTGCAGGCGAGCTGCTTCGGCTGCGCTCTCGCCCGCGGCTGTTTGACTTTCAGCTTGAATGTCCGCAAGCCTGGTTTTCAGTTGATCCAACTCCGCCCTGCCACCGGTAATTACAATGTCCCGCTCGGCCAGTTGCCCGGCGAGAGGTTCCAGTTCGCCAGCATGCGCGCGCAGCCGGGCAATCTCTGCATCGCGGTCACCGACTGTGGTGTGGAAGCGGGCGTCCCAGTCCGATAGCTTCCTGTCACGTTCCGACACTTGGTTTAACAGTGGCTCAAGTTCGCCTACTCTGCCGCGAAGCTTGGCCAATTCATTGTCTCGCTGTGCCAGGCTCTGCCGATAGCGAGTCTCCTTTTCAGTCTGTTCGCTATCACGGCTGGAAATCAGCTCAAGAAGGCGCGCAATCTCCAAATCCTTTTCCGACACCTCAGTCTTGTAGCGCCGGTCCTTCTCTGCGATTTGGCGGTCGCGATCGGCTACTTGCACAAGTAACGGCTCAAGCTCGGCGAGTTTTCCCCGGAGCTTGCTAAGCTCTGAGTCTCGTTCCTTGAGCCGGACCTGCCAATTCTTCAGCTCAATGTCCTTGGAGGCAAATTCTTTTTCCGCGGCCGCCGCGCGTTGGAAAGCTGCCGCGCGCTCGAGTTCTTTACTGGCAACCAACGGTTCCAATTGGGCGAACCGGCTCTTCCAACCGCCGAGGTCGGTCGAGATGCTATTCAGCGATGCGGCGCTGGAGCTGAGTTCGCCCCGCAGGCCAGACAGTTCGGTCTGGCATTGTGCGGCGTTGGCCATCGAGGCGCTGAGTTTGGCCTCAAGGCTGCCCACCCTGCTTTCGGCTCCCTGGAGCTTGCGTTGTTCGGCGGACAGGCTGCCTCGCAGCGTTACCGCTTCATTCCTAAAGCCATCGATCTGAGTGCGGAACCGGCTTTCGGCTTCGCTCCACGAACGGCCGCGCAGCCAGTAATAGAGGAGCCATCCGATGAGCCCGCCGAGAACCAATGCGGCAGCCAAGCATGTCCAAAGTTGAGTCAATAGGTATGTCAAAGCCGTGATTCCTTCGAAAGAAAATGAATTGGTCTAGCGCGCGGGCGTGATTTCGGCTTGGCCGCCACCGGTCACGCCGAACTCGATCCGGCGGTTTCGGCGGCGTCCATCCGGCGTAGCGTTATCGGCGATCGGTTTGCTTTGGCCAAAACCGGCGGCTGTCATGCGGGCGCCCGCCACGCCTTTGGCGATCAAGTAGGTCCGAACTGAGTTGGCGCGGGCTTCGCTTAAAGTCTGGTTGTCCGCCGGATTGCCGCTGGTGTCGGTGTGCCCGGCAATAGAAACCGTAAGCGTGGATGACTTGACCAGGGCGTCAGCCACTTGATTCAACACAGAGGCGCCCTCGGCAGTTAATTGAGCGCTGCCGGACTGGAACTCTACGTTCCTTAGGCGAACGATGTCGTTGAGTTTTTTCTGGACCTCGGTGACCGCCGCCGACGGCGGCTTGGGGGCTGTGATGGTCTCGGGAATCACTTCGATGCGAACCGAGTTCACGCCCCAAACGGCCGCTGTCAGTTCCTGGGCGCGGGCGCTGATTTCGGGAGTACCCTGAACTCCCCGGAGCAATACGTTCCGGCCATCAACAGACAATCCCCGTCCGGCGATGTTTGCCGAATTCATCGACTGACGAGTTCGTTCAAGTATGTCGGCCTGGATCGCAGGAGCGTGATAGTGGATACAAAACCAACAAAACCCTAGAGCGGCAATCGATGCAATAAGAGCAGCGAGCAAAAGGACCACCTCGTGGATGTCGTAGTTCGAACAACTGCTGGCGAACCATCCAAGTTATCCGAATTCGCTTCGGAAGTCTAGAAATCGAAGGAATAAACTTGGCCGTCGAGTACCAACAGTTGCCGCTCCAACACTGGCATCCAAAACAAAAAGGGTCCGGCCGAAGCCGAACCCTTTTCTAAACGATTTGACGATCGTCGCTCTGTGCTTAACCGCGTCGCTTCCTGGCGATGAGCAAGGCTGCCACGCCCATTCCCATCATCGCGTAAGTGCCGGGTTCCGGAACGTCGCCGACGCCGACGCCGCTCGTCGTCCCCCCGGTCGTCGTACCACCGGTGGTCGAACCGCCGAAGGTAGTCCCTACGATTGTCGTGCCACTGATCGTTGTACCGGAGATGGTTGTCCCGCCGCCGGTCGTCGTGCCGCCGGTTGTCGTGCCGCCGGTTGTCGTGCCGCTGGTTGTCGTGCCGCTGGTTGTCGTCCCGCTGGTTGTCGTCCCGGGGTCGACTGTTGTCCCGCCCGTGGTCGTACCTGGGACGGTCACGGCGCCGGTAACCGAAGTTCCTTCAACAATCGAGAGGCTAACCAGATCAAGCAGGTTGCCACCCGCAAAGTTCACGCCCGCAGCGTTTGCCAAGCTACCGAGGCCAACTCGCATGCTCGTGCCTGTTGCGACCAAGCGGAATTCAACCGGGACCCACTGAAGCGAATTCGTTCCAGTTCGACTGGCCGTCGTGCCAAACAACGCCGGGGCCGCAGCCGAGGCATCTCCCCAGAACACACCAAGTTGCTGAGTGCCGCCATCCGGGCGGGCCGTGTAGTAGAAGCTTAATAGGTAGGTGGCTCCAGGAGTCGTGTTAATGATGTCCTGGTAAATCTGCGGAGTGGCG
The DNA here is from genome assembly GCA_043755595.1 of Acidobacteriota bacterium. Taxonomy (GTDB): domain Bacteria; phylum Acidobacteriota; class Terriglobia; order Bryobacterales; family Bryobacteraceae; genus VFZP01. Next base: position 3,057 of record JAYUSQ010000262.1, read on the forward strand.
GTCTGACCAATCAGGAGGTTGCCAACGTTATAGTCCAGCTCAGCCCACTGGGAACCGTCCCAGGCATTGTTTCCACTTGCCGTGTTGCTTGGAACACCGTACAAGTTGTTCTTTTGCAGCTCAACACCATACGAGGGGTAGCCGATGCCCCATCGGTCGACAGCGGCAAATACTTGCCAGGTAGAACCGTTCACGTAGCTGTTCGACTGGGTTGCCCCAGGCGAAACCACGTTGTTCTCGAAACTGCCATTTCCAACCAAGTTAATTGAAGCAGCAGTGAGGCCGCCCGTCAACAGTAACCCAGCCAACAAAACACGCCCAAAACGCTCCGTCATGGTCACTCCTCCAATGATCGTCGTCATCACTTGATCTTATTTTTCCGACCAACAGTACGCCTGTTGGACCCTCTCGGACCCCAGTAGTATATCAAGGCGAAGACAAAAGTACTAGGTATTTCTTTAGAAATCGGTAATTTTGCCCCAGCGCCTCGGTACGGAGTAGCCCCGCTTACGCGATTTCTCTGTCCCGCTCGACGACCGCAGAGACAGGCTGCCGTTTGAGCCGATTTCGCTCAAGGTATTCGGAAAGCTTCAGCAGAGACGTTGCGCCCCGATCCAGATGGCGATTGACGGCCTTCTGGTATCGCCGAAGGATCTCGCGTCGGTTTGAGTCTCTCAAGTTGCACGCCTCAATATCGAGCAGCAACTCTATCTCCCAGGGCCGAAACGTGTTGCGATTCATCACGCCACGTAACAACTCCTGGATCAGCCGGTTGAACTGCATTAGCAGAGCTTCGGAATCTAGGCCCGTATCGGTCATACCACTTGTCAGTATCGGACTGGCACACCAAAAAGCTTAGCTAATTCTAAAAACTCTCGCTTAGTGAAATGGTGCTGCCCAATCGTCAAAATTGACCGGTCGCAATCCGCAGCCAGTTTCGAGTCGATTAGTATCGATATAATTGCCGCAAATCCTGGGGTCCGAAGTTCGTTGGGCTAAGCGACTTCGCTTGTGGGAAAATAGTTGTGAAATGTTTGCTCGCTATCTTCGCCTGCTGGCTTTCTTCCCTTTCGGTTTACCGGCGACAGCCGAAGTATCGCCCGAATTCTTCGAAAAGAAGATTCGTCCCGTACTGGTGGCCAGTTGTGCAAGTTGTCACAATGCCAAAACCAAGGCTGCCGGTCTCGATTTGTCCACCGGCGAGGGCTTTTTAGCTGGGGGAGCGAGCGGCATGCTGATCGACGTGAGCAATCCCTCCGAATCGCGCCTCCTGAAGGTCATTTCGTATGACGAAAGCCTGAAGATGCCGCCCCAAGGTAAGCTTTCCGTTTCGCAGTTAGAAGACTTGGCGGCCTGGGTCAAGTCCGGCGCACAATGGCCCGGTGTGGAAGCACCGAAGTCCTCCCCCAAGCTTGCTACGCGCAAACACGGCAGCGCATTTTCAGAGGCGGAAAAGAAGTTCTGGTCATTCCAGCCGGTCGAAAAGCCCGCTGTGCCAGTGGTTCGGCTGACCGCCTGGCCGCGCAATCCTATCGACAATTTTATCCTGGCGCGGCTGGAAACAAATGGCATGAAGCCTGCGTCGCCAGCCGGCAAATTGGCATTACTGCGGCGTGCGACTTTCGATCTGACCGGACTGCCGCCGACTGAGCTCGAAATCGCCGAATTTCAAGCGGACTCAAGCGACGTGGCGTTTGCGAAAGTGGTCGACCGCCTTCTTGAGTCACCGCGGTACGGTGAGCGATGGGGCCGTCATTGGCTCGACGTGGCCCGTTATGCCGACTCAACCGGCAATGACGAAGACCATCGTTATCCCTATGCGTGGCGGTATCGCGATTACGTGGTGGAAGCCTTCAACGCGGACGTTCCCTACGATCGCTTCATTCGCGAGCAGTTGGCCGGTGACCTCATGCCCGCCGCCGATGGCGCATCGATCAATCGGCGTGGATTGATCGCGACTGGCTTTTTGGCGTTAGGCGCCAAGGCCATCGCGCAACAGGATAAGAAGAAAATGCTTTATGACGTCTACGACGAACAGGTGGATGTCACCAGTAAAGCGTTCCTCGGCCTAACGCTTTCCTGTAGCCGTTGCCACGATCATAAGTTCGATCCGCTGCTGCAGCGCGACTACTACTCGATGATTAGCTTCTTCGCCAACACGAAGAGTTTCAAAGACGCCGAGACACACGTATCGAAGCTCCTCTACCTTCCGCTGGTGCCTGCCGGGGAATACAAGAAATATCAGGCGTATCTCGATAAAGTTTCCAACAAAAAGAATGAAATGGAAGATGTCGTTGAGGGCGAAAAAGCCCGGCTGGCCCAGGAGTTCACCCCACGCCTTTCCGCCTACATGCTTGCGGCAAAGGCCGTCAATGCCGGAGCGAAAGCGGGCGAGGTGGCGAAGGAGCGAAGTCTCGACGAAGCCATTCTCGCCGCTTGGGTTAAGTATCTAAAGTTCGATTGGCGGCAGAAGCCTCATCTTGAGGCTTGGTCCAAAGCGACGCCCGAGACCGAGGCGGCCGTGGCGAAGAGCTACCAGGATGGCTACGCCGCCCGTCTGGAAAGTTGGAGCGTCAAGGTCGACAAATGGCGCGAGAATGCCCGTCGAATTTTGGCTGAAATGAATATGCCGCCTCCGCCCAGGCCGCAGTTCGACGCCGAAGAAGACAGCTTCTTTTTCGACATCTACCTCGCTCGCGGCGGTCCGTTCTCGATCTCCGAGCGCGACCGGGAGAAGCGTTTTAGCGCAGAGGCGAAGGCGGCCATGGTGCGCCTTAAGCGGGAACAGGACGAATTAAAGGAGGCCGCGCCGCCCGAACCGGACATGGCATGCGGCGTGGAAGACGCCGACACCGCGGTGAAGCAACAGGTGTTCATCCGGGGCGATTACAACTCGCTCGGGGCCGATGCGCCCAAGGCTTACCCAACGATTTTGGCCAAGGGCGTCGAGACCCTTCCCGGCGGAAAAGGCAGCGGGCGGCTTGAACTGGCCAACTGGATCGCGGGATCGTCAAATCCACTCACGGCGCGCGTGATGGTCAACCGCATTTGGCAGCGCCATTTCGGCGAAGGTATTGTGCGGACGCCCGACAATTTCGGCAGGATGGGCGAACGGCCGACCCATCCGGAATTGCTGGACTGGCTGGCGGTCAGCTTTGTCGAAAACGGCTGGTCGGTCAAAAAGCTTCACCGGCAGATTCTTCTGTCAGCCTCCTACCAGATGGCGAGCGCTGCCTCACCGGCGGCGCTTGCGAAGGATCCGGAGAACAAATTTTTCTCGCGCTTCAACCGGCGGCGGTTGGACGTGGAAGAGATCCGCGATGGGCTGCTGGCGATCGACGGTTCGCTTGATCTTGCCATGGGTGGCAGCCTGCAGAAGGGCTTCGGCACCGATGGCGAGAATAGCCAGGGCCGGTTGAGCGTCAATCCCGACAAGCTAACCCGCCGCACCGTCTACGTGCCGCTACGCCGCGCGAACCTGCCAGCCTTGCTGAACCTGTTCGACTTTGGCGACGCCACTACTACGACCGGCAAGCGCCCACTGACCAACGTCGCTCCGCAAGCGCTGTTCATGCTCAATAGCGAATTTCTTGGCGAGCGTTCCGGCAATCTCGCCCGCCAGATTCTGGCCGCGAAAAGTGCGCCGGCCGAACGGATCGAACTCGCGTATCTCCGCGCCTTGAATCGTAAGCCCGAAGCCGAAGAGATCGACGGCGGATTGACTTATTTGGCAGCCTTCCAGCAAAAGTATCCTGGCGACAAGGCGGAGAGTGGGGCATGGCAAAGCCTGTTGCGCGCTCTCATGGCGTCGAACGATTTCATTTACGTGGACTAAGGCGGAGCATCGAAACCAATGGATTTCACTCATCCGTTCAAACATCTCTATCGATCGCAGCGGCCAGTGTCGCGGCGCGGCGCTCTGCGGGCAGCGGCTCTCGGCTTCGGCCATCTGGGGTTGTCGGGCTTGTTGGCAGGCGCCACCGAGCGGACGAGTCCGTTGGCTCCCCGGCAACCGCATTTTGAGCCCAAAGCGAAACGCGTGATCTTCCTGTTCATGCACGGCGGCCCGAGTTCGGTGGACACCTTCGATCCCAAAGAGCGCCTGACGCGCGACCATGGCAAAGCGCTGCCGATGAAGCGCCCGCTCGCCTTCGCCGACACGCCGCCGGGCCCGCTGATGAAGTCGCCATGGGAGTTCAAAAACATGGGGCAATCCGGCATCCCCGTCAGTAGTCTTTTCCCATACACGCGCGAATGCGTGGATGACATGTGCGTGGTCCGTTCCATGGTGGGCGAGGGCGTCGATCACGGCGCGGCGCTGCTGCAGACGTTCACCGGATCCAGCACTTTTGTCCGGCCCGCCATGGGCTCGTGGGTGGTGTACGGGCTTGGTTCGGAGAATCGCGACCTGCCCGGCTTCATCACTATTAAGCCGGCGTTGTCGCATGGCGGGGCGAAGAATTGGAGCTCGGCGTTTTTACCCGGGGCCTTTCAAGGGACGGCGATCGGCAACTCCGGCATGAAGGCGAAAGACATCGAGGGTGAACCGATCGAGTATCTGGTGCGCAAGGGCTTTACGCCGGAGCAGCAACGCTTTGAGCTCGACATGATTCAGAACATCAACCGGCGTCATGCGGCGATGCGCCAGAGCGATCCCGAACTGGAGGCGCGCATTCAGGCTTTCGAACTCGCCTTTCGCATGCAGACGCAGGCGCCGGAAGCGTTCGACATGTCGCGCGAAACCGAGGCGACGAAGAAGTTATACGGCATGGACGCGCCCGAGACGTCCGAGTTTGGCTGGCAGTGTTTGCTGGCGCGGCGGCTGGCTGAGCGCGGCGTCAGGTACATCCAATGCACGCATTCCTATAAGTGGGATCAGCATGGAGAGCTTTTCGAGAAGCACAACGCAAACGCGCGAGAGGTAGATAAACCGATCGCCGGATTGCTGAAGGACTTGAAAGTGCGCGGTCTGTTAAAGGATACGCTGGTTATCTGGGCGGGCGAGTTTGGACGCACGCCGGTGTCGCAGGGGAACGATGGGCGCGATCACAACCCCTACGGCTATTCGATATGGATGGCGGGCGGCGGAGTCAAGCCCGGGTTCGTCTACGGCGCAACCGACGAGATCGGCTACCACGCGGTCGAAGATCGGATGCATATTCACGACTTCCATGCGACGGTCCTGCATCTGATGGGGCTCACGCATGATAAGCTTACCTACCGCTACTCCGGCCGTGATTTCCGGCTGACCGACGTAGCCGGTGTTGTGGCGCAGAAGATCATTGCCTAACTCCATCACTGCCGCGCGTGGAGCGATCCTTGCCGCGGCCGTGTTGTTCTCGACGGGCGGCGCGGCGATCAAAGCCACGTCGTTTACTTCGTGGCAGGTGGCGTGTTTGCGATCGGCGATTGCGGCGGCTGCTTTGTTGATTCTGATTCCCGCCGCCCGGCGCGCGTGGACTTGGCGCATGGCGGGGGTAGCGGTGGCATATGCCGCAACGCTCGTAGGCTTCGTCACCGCCAGCAAACTCACGACGGCGGCCAATGCGATTTTCCTCGAAGATACGGCGCCGCTCTATTTGGTGCTGGCTGGGCCGATCCTGCTGAAGGAACGGGTGCGGCGCGTGGAATGGCTGGTGATGGCTCTGATGGCGGCGGGCTTGGCGCTGTTCTTCTCGGGCGGGGAAGGTGCGACGGCCATCGCTCCCGATCCGGTGCGCGGGAATCTGATCGGCGCGGGGACGGGGATCACGTGGGCGATCACGATTGCCGGGTTGCGGTGGTTGTCGCGCGGCCAGGACGGGGCGGCGGTGGCGACTGCGGCCATGGGGAATGTTTTCGCAGCCCTGGCGGCGGTGCCGTTTGCCTGGCCGTTAGGGGCGGGCGCGGCGGTCGGTGCGATGGATTGGCTGGCGGTGGCGTATCTCGGCGTCTTCCAGGTGGGCTTGGCCTACGTGTTGCTGGCGCGCGGCTTGCGCAGCGTCCCGGCGCTCGAGGCATCTTTATTGATATTGGTGGAACCCGCGCTTACGCCGATCTGGGCGGGGCTGATGCATGGCGAGTGGCCAAGCGCGCTGCCGGCGGCGGGCGGGGCGTTGATTGTCGGCGCGACTGCCGCGCAGTTGTTGGCGCGAGCGGATGCGGGGGCGGCGGCGCCGTCAAGCTGAGACCCGCTGGCCGTCCAGCGTTTGGACATAGGGCGCGCCGACGCGTAGGCCCAGGTCGACAAAGCCGCGCGTGTTGTAGAACAGCGCCAGTTTATTCAGGTGCGCCAGCGCGTACTGCCGGCCCGGCCCCGCCTTCAATTCGAGCGAAAGGCCCTCCTTCAGCATAGGATCGACGACGCCATCGATCTTGACTCGGAGCTTTTCGTTCACCATGTATTGAAAGGCGAGAATCCAGGATTCGGTATCGGGATTGTAGCTTCCGTTGGCCGTCGGCAGCGGGGGGAGTTTGCCCAGCTTCTTGTCGAAGCAGAGTTGCTCCATGTCGGGCTTCATGCGCGGCTCATTGCAGACCAGGGCGAGGAGGCCTTGGATCAGGCGCACGTCGCTTGGGTTGTTGGCCGCGCCCTTTCCCACGGGCGCGTCGATGTTGTACAGGCTGAAAGTCCGGTAAGCCAAGATGAGTAGGCAAATAGCCCAGCCGCGAACAATGAAGCGCGCGGCCGGAGCGAGTGGTCTTGGTCCAATCCGCAATCGAACTGGCGCGGGGCGATCGGCCTGGACATCTCCGTGGCGCACGGCCGCGATCCGTGAATCCCGGCCTCCCGGCCCTCCGGCAGGCGCGAAGCCCGCCGCAGTCAGTCGATGTCTTGGAGCATCGGAACCCCAGGTTGTTGTTCCTGTTGTCCGGGTGATTGTTGTCGTTGCGGTTCGAACAGGCGGCGTTGTCGCGATTATTGTTCCACGAGCCGCCCCGCACTCTCCTTATTACGGCCTGACGCCCGGAAGGGAATGGCTCGCAGCATCGTTCGCCGGAGTCCGGTTGTGTCGCCGTGCGACGCGTGAGCGATCCACGCGTGTACGGACTGACGAACCTCTTTCGTTCCCGCTTCGCCCGCCTGATAGCGCTTGGCCAATCGGCGGAGGCGGCGCCCGGCGCGCGTCACCGAATCCGCCAGCAAACGCCGGTGGCGTGGAAACACGCGGAAACCGAGAAACGGAATACCTTCAGAGACCGGATAGAGCCGGCACTTACGAGGATGCAGCAGCAGGCGCAGGGGGGCCAGCCGCTCGCGCGATTTGTCGAGTAAGTCATGCAGCCAGGCCTTGTCATCCGAAAAGATCAGAAAGTCGTCCACATAGCGGACATAGCCCGGCGCGCGTTGGCGATCCTTGATGAAATGGTCGAAAGGGTCGAGATAGAAATTCGCCCAAAGTTGGCTGGTCAGATTTCCAATGGGTAGGCCCTTGCGGCGTTCGCCTGGAGTCCACAGCAGGTCGCCTGGGAAATAGAAGTCGGCGGGCGGCTGCGGATTGGAGTTCCCCAGAATCGCCGCGATCAGCCGCAGCGCCGGGCCGTTCCCCTCGCCGATCCGGCGCGTGAGCGCGTCCAGTAAAATCCCGTGATCGATGGAAGGGAAAAACAGCCGGATGTCGCACTGCAAAACGTACTGAAAGCGGCGGGCGTACTCCGTACAACGGTCCAGCGCGGCGTGCGTTCCCTTGCCGGTGCGGTTTGCATAAGAATCGAAGATAAAGCTGCGCTCCAGTAGCGGCTGAGTGACCCGGCACAAGGCGTGATGCACCACGCGGTCGCGATAGGGCGCGGCGCTGATTTGCCGCCGCACCGGCTCCTGAATCCAGAACGTTCGATACTCGCCCGGTTGATAGGCTCCAGAGAGTAACTCGTCTCGTAACTGCACCAGATTCTGGCCCAGGCGTTGGTGAAAGCGGGCGGTCTCGTCTTTGTATCGCTTGCCCTTGCGCGCTTCGAGCGCGGCCTCATGCAGGTTTTCGAAAGAGGCGATGCGATCAAATAGATCCGCTGGCGTTGGCGTTGACGGCACCGCGCGTCTCCTGTTGACGGATCCAGCCGCCCACCAAGGCCCCGATCTGGTTCAACTCCCGCGTGGCGAATTCAAGCTGCTGCACGCTCAGGAATTTCATCTGAACGCAGACGGCCATGAGTTGCCGGAGTTTCTCGATCTCTATGTTCGCCAGCCGCAGGTTGCGGATTTTGTCTTTGCTGTAGTAAGCCTCGATCAGGCGCTCCAGCAGGTCAAGCTCAATCTTGACGATGCGGTCTCCGAAGAGGAACTTGTAGTTGCGTGGGAACTTCTCAATCTTAGGAAGAAACCAGCAAAGGAAATCCGAGGTCCGAGTAAGGACGTTCTCTTTGGCCGCCATGACACCTCCCGGAAATTTTTTTCCTCGCGGGGCGTGGCCCCGCGCTTTTCCCGATCTGCTTTCAAGGGGGAGGTATGAAAGCTTGAGAGAAAAGGGTAACAGAAAAAAGAGAAAAGTGGAAGGGCTATGTCCTGGAGCATCGGAACCCCAGGAAGCTGGCCCTGTAGCCCGGGAGAAAGTTGCCGAGGCGGGCCGAACAGGCGGCGTAGTCGCGATTATCGCACCACGAGCCGCCCCGCACCCTCCTTGAGTCCGATGTCCACTCCCAAACGTTGCCCGCCATGTCGAAGCAGCCACAGGCACTCACACCATCCTGATAAGCGCCTACGGGAGTTGTTCGACCCGGACCTTTTTCCCGCGTATTCATCCTAACCTCGTCACCTTCCTTCCATTCACCCCACGGGTAGGTGTTGGGGCCAGGCTCTGGATTCAACGAAGCCGCTTTGGTCCACTGGTCGTCGGAAGGCAAATGAAAGTCCGAGCCACGCCAGCGGCAGTAGAGCCCGGCCTCCCACCAGTTCACGTAAATGACGGGCTGGTTGTCCTGATCGGAGTATTCGTCCCTTTCTTTCTTATGGCT
>JAYUSQ010000263.1:0-36709 GCA_043755595.1 Acidobacteriota bacterium
CCGCGAACAGCGGCTACCGCTCTATCCTTTCCTATTGGGCCAGACCACGCCCTGGTCTTTTTTCACAACCGGGCCGAGGCCTTTGTAAACGAACTTCTGCACACGTTGGCCGCGATAGGTTTCGGTGGTGTAGATGTTTCCCTTGGAATCTGTTGCAATGCTATGGACCGCGTAGAACTGTCCGGGCTGCCGTCCGCCATCGCCGAACGTTGTCAGCACTTCCAGCGTATCGCGCAACAGCACGTGGATCTTCATGTTCGATCCGTCGGCCATGTACAAATACTTTTGTCCGGGCTCGCGCGAAATGGCCACATCGAAAGCCGCGCCGTCGCCCAAGGTATTCTTGGCGATGACCGCTTCCTTGACGTAAGTGCCGTCGGTCTTGAAAACCTGGATGCGGTTGTTGGTGCGGTCGCAAACATACAGTAACCCGTCGTTGGCTAACGCGACGCCATGCACCGGAGTGCGGAACTGTTTGGCAAGCGGTTGGCTCGGATCGTAGGGCGGCAACTGCGTATCGTCGGGTTTGGATCCATAGGCGCCCCAGTGCCGTTTGTACTTGCCGGTGTCGGCGTCGAACACAATCACGCGCCGGTTACCGTACCCGTCGGCGACATACAATTCGTTGGTCTTCGGATCGACAATCGTCTTGGCCGGCAGTTTTAAGTTGTCCGGGTTGTTACTCCCTGTCCCTGCGCTCGCTTTGCCGATCTGCAGGAGGAACTTGCCGCTCTGCGTGAACTTCAACAGGAAGCTATCGTGGACCGTGCCCACACCCATCTTGCTTTCGTCGTGGGCCAGCCCGGCGTTTTGCACGCCGCGTCCATTGCCGCCAATCCAGACGTTGCCTTTGTGGTCGACATCGATTCCATGATTCGACACGGGCCAAGCGAACCCTTCGCCCTTGCCGCCCCACGATTGAATGAGATCGCCATCTTTGTTGAAGGCGAGGATGGGAGGCGCGGCCGCGCAGCAGTCGGACGCCTTGGGCGACATCGTGCTGTACTGCTCTTTGGCTTCCAGTGAGCCGGGCCGATGAATGATCCAAACATTGTCGTTCGAATCCACGCCCACGCCGATCGCCGCGCCGATCACCCAGTGATTCGGGAGAGGCTTTGGCCACATCGGATCTACTTCGAAGCGCGGCGCCTGTGTGCCGGCAGCCTCGACCGCAGAACGCTTGTCAAGCAGCGTTGAGCCAATCGCCAACGCGCCAATGAGAGCGAGGAAGCCAAGTCCGTTTCGAGAAGTGCAACAGTTCATGGGAATCGTCAGCTATGATACACGACTTGAGACTAGCGTTTTGCCTCGCCGCCTTAGGCCCCGTCCTGTGGGCCCACGAAATCCCGAACGACGTTACTGTTCGCATGCGGCTGGAGCCATCGGGATCAAAGCTCGGCCTCTTCGTGCGCCTCCCCTTGAAGGCCATGCGCGACATGGAATTCCCGGAACAAGGCCGCTCCGGTTTCCTCGATCTCGACAAGCTTGCGCCAGGTTTACCTGACGCCGTCACACTTTGGATTTCGAACTTCGTTGCGATCCACGAAGACGGCAGGCGGCTTTCGAAGCCGCAATTGATCGCGACGCGAATCTCGCTGCCGTCGGACCGCGGTTTCGATTTCATGCGTCCAGCGTTGCCTAACAGCGCGAACGTTGTTTGGAATCAGGTAAATCTCGACGTCCTGCTTGAGTATCCAATCCATTCCGATCGCGCTCGCTTCTCTATTCGGCCGGGCCTCGAAAAGCTCGGCGAACGCGTCGTCACCGCGCTGGTCTTCGCGCCTCCCGCCAGCGCCGAAAGAGCTTTCGAATTCGAAGGCGACCCCGGCCTGGTCACGCTAGAGCCGCAATGGCATCAAGCCGCTGCGCGCTTCGTCAAGCTGGGCTTCCTCCATATCCTCGATGGCGCAGATCATCTGCTCTTCCTGCTGTGTCTGGTGATTCCCGTTCGTCGCCTCCGCCCGTTGGTCCTGGTTGTCACGGCCTTCACTATCGCGCATTCAGTTACGCTGATCGCCGCGGCCTACAACCTCGCGCCTGACGCTCTCTGGTTCCCTCCGTTCATCGAGACTCTCATCGCTGCGTCCATCGTGTTCATGGCGATCGAGAACATCGTGGGGGCAAGTTCGGCATCGCGCCGTTGGACGATGGCTCTGGTCTTCGGGTTGGTCCATGGCTTCGGGTTTTCGTTCGGCCTCCGCGAAACACTTCAGTTTGCGGGCTCGCATCACCTCAGTGCATTGCTGGCGTTTAACGCCGGAGTTGAATTCGGTCAGATCCTTGTGCTCGCTCTCCTCCTGCCCGTCCTGGTTGCCCTGTTTCGTTACGTGGTAGACGAACGGATCGGAACGATAATTTGTTCGGCATTCGTAGCCCACACCGGCTGGCACTGGCTGCTGGAGCGTTGGGAAAACCTGCGCAAGTTCCACGTTGAGGTAAACGCTGCGCTGGCGGCGAGTGCCATGCGCTGGCTGATCGTTGCGCTCTTGCTCGCGGTAATCCTGCAATGGATCCGGCGCCGGATCGAAACCTCGGATACACTAAATAGGCCATGACTACTCGCCGATCTTTTCTTGCCGCCACGGCTGCGGCCGCGACTGCGACCGAGTCGCTCTTTGCCGCCAAGATGCCCTTCAAGCTGGGCGTCGCCACTTACTCGATGCGCAAGAAATCGCGCACCGAGGCCATCGCGATAATCAAGAGGCTCGGCCTTGAATACGTCAGCGTCAAAGAGATGCACCTGCCGTACATCAGTACACCCGAGGAGATCGTCGCCGGACGTAAGGAGTTCGCAGCCGCGGGCCTGAAGATCCTCAGCGGCGGCAACATCAGCCTCTCAGACAAAGACCCGGCTAAGCTCCGCAAGATGTTCGAGTACGCCAAGGCTTGCGGCATGCCGACGATAGTCTGCGCGCCTACGCACGAGACCCTGCCAACCGTACACGAACTGGCCAAGGAATTCAAGATCAAGCTTGCCATTCACAATCATGGGCCCGAGGACAAACATTTCCCCAGCCCGCAGTCCGTGCTCGAAGCGATCAAGGGTTTCGATCCGCTGGTTGGTCTCTGCATCGATATTGGCCACACGGCGCGATCGGGTGTCGACGTCGTCGAGTCGATCAAGCTCGCCGGTTCGCGTCTCCATGACATGCATTTCAAGGATTTGAAGGAGTTCAAGGGGGACAAGGCGAGGGATACGCAGGTCGCCGTCGGCGAAGGCATCATGCCGATCAAGGAAATTTTCGCGCAACTGAAGGCGATGAAATATCAGGGCGGCTGCATGCTGGAGTATGAAATCAACGCAGACAATCCGGAGCCGGGCATGGCGAAGTCGTTCGAGCACATGCGCAAGGTGATCGGATCGATCAGCTAGGCAACCCCCGTGGAGGCGCTTGCCCTTGAATTCGTACGTGTCGTCGAAGAAGCGGTGATCGAGGCGGCCCGCACGATGGGCTGCGGTGAGCCGGATCAATCGGACCAAGTGGCTGTACACGCGATGCGCCGGGAGTTTGAACATGTCCCGATCGACGGCACGATCCGTCATTGGCGAGGGCGAGCGCGATCAGGCCCCAATGCTCTTTATCGGCGAGCAGGTCGGTGCGAAGGCGCCTGCGGGCGTAACCTACCCGAAAGTTGACATCGCCGTGGACCCGCTTGAGGGCACCAATCTGTGCGCCACCGGAGCTTCCGATTCGATAGCCGTGCTCGCCGCCTCCGAGCCCGGCGGTCTGCTGCATGCACCAGACTGCTACATGGAGAAGATCATCGCGGGTCCGGCGTGCTGCGGCGCCCTGGATCTTGATGCGCCGGTGGCGGACAACCTGCGCGCGATCGCCAGTTGTCTTGAACGCGATGTTTCCGCCCTCACGATCTGTGTGCTCAAGCGCCAGCGCCACGAACAACTGATTCACGATATCGGTGCGGCGGGTGCGCGTATTCGCCTGATCGAAGATGGCGACGTCTCCGCCGGCATCGCAGCGGCAGTCCGGGGCGCGGGAGTCGATGCGGTCTTCGGCACCGGGGGCGCGCCGGAAGGCGTGATCACGGCGGCGGCCCTACGCTGCCTGCATGGCGAGATGCTTGGGCGTCTGGTTGTGGATACGCCCGAACTCGAAGAGCGAATCGCCAAAATGGGCATCCGCGACTCGAAGCGGATCTATACCGCGCGCGACCTTGCGCCGGGCAAGAAGATCATCTTCGCAGCGACCGGTGTCACTCAGGGCGCTCTGCTTAATGGCGTACGCTTTTTTGGCGAAGGCTGCCGCACGCATTCACTGGTTATGACGCGCTCCACCAACAAGGTGCGCTTCGTCGATGCGGTGCATATGCACCGGCCGCCAGGCCCGCGCGGTGTGCGGCTGTACTAAGGTCTCGACGGCTGTTTTGTTTCTGCGCTCGCGCTCAGTCGCACGCGAAATAAGACAGCGAAACGCCGTCAATTCAGTGGACTCGTTCTGGATCCACATGTCCAGATATCCATTACTCGACTGTTACGCCAATAACGGACTCGGCAGAGCGCCATTTTTTCCTTCTATCATTTTTCGCTTCTATTAGGCTAAACTCGGTCTAATTCCATGGAGCCGGAGCGTTGGGAAAGAGTTAAAGAGATTTTCGATGCCGCCGCCGATCTTACTAGCGACGAACGGCGGGAGGTCCTAGCGTCGTGTTGCGGGACAGATCGTGAACTGCGCGCGGAGGTAGAGCGGCTTCTGGTTGAGTGCGATCGGGCGGGCGATTTTTTGGATACTCCGGCGATGGACGCCGGGAAATCTCTCGTGGCGGGAGACGTGGTGGACGAGCGTTACGAGATTGCCGGTCTATTGGGGCGCGGGGGCATGGGCGAGGTTTACGAAGCCCGCGATCGCCTGCTGAACGAAGCCATCGCGTTGAAGACCTTGCGGCCTGAGTTGTCGAGGGATCGGGCGATGCTCGTGCGATTCCAGAAAGAAATCCTCGCGGCTCGCAGGGTGACTCATCCTAACGTCTGCCGGGTGTTCGAGGTTGGCTTACACGGGGGCGGGCTCCATTACTTCACGATGGAATTGTTGGCGGGCGAGACGTTGGCGGCGCGCATTGCCCGTGAAGGGTGCCTGGCTGCGGACTCGGCCCTTCCAATTATTCGCCAAATGGCGCAGGGTTTGCAGGCCGCTCATCAGGCCGGCGTGGTACACAGGGATTTTAAGAGCGCCAATGTGATGTTGGCTGGCGATCGCGCCGTTATCACCGATTTCGGTTTGGCACGCGCCACGTATGGAGCGGCGATGGCCGCAGGGGCGGGCGGAGCGGACACCGCTGTTTCGGTGGGTCAGATGGCGGGCACGGTGGGATACATGTCCCCCGAACAGTTGACGGGCGCCGCAGTAACGGCCGCTTCCGACATCTATTCGTTCGGGATCGTGCTGTTTGAAATGGCGGCGGGCAAGCTGCCATTCGACGGCACGCATGTGATCAACTCAGCGGTGCAGCGGGTCAGCGGGCAGGTTCCTTGGATTCGCAACTCGGCACCCGATATCGACGCACAATGGGAGTCTGCGATTCAGCGATGCTTGCAGCCGCTGCCTGAGAAACGCTTCGCGTCAGCGGGGGAAATTGTGGACCACTTTGACCGGCGGCAAATGCCTAAGTTACAACTGCGGCCTATGCGCCGGACTTGGTTGTCACTAACAGCCGCCGCCGCTGTTGCCGCCGCCGCACTTGTGCTCTGGCCAGTGCGCTACTATTCACCGAAGCAGGATGCGCTTCCCTGGTATGAGAAGGGTGTCGAGGCGGCCCTGGCGATGACCTACGATTCCGGACGCAAGGCGCTGGAGAAGGCCGTGTCGCTTGATCCTGAGTACGCGCCGGCGCACGCGTATCTGGCGGCGGCACTGAGCGAGCTCGACAATCAATCAGGCGCGAAGGAAGAGATGCTGAAGGCGTTGGCGGCGGCGCAGAAGATTCGGTTGAGCGCGGACGATGAGTTGCGGGTCCGGGCTCTTCAACACATGACGGCGCGACAGTTCGACGCGGCGTTGCCTTTGTTCACGCAGCTTGTATCGGGCGCGAGGACGGAGCGAGAAAGGGCGGCCGGCCATCTGCAATTGGCTTGGCTCGAACAGAAGCGGCAGAATCTACCGGAAACGCAGAAGAGCCTCCAGGAGGCTCTTCGGTTGAATTCATCACACGCGGGCGCGAAGCTTCGACTGGCGATGATTTATGCGCAGAAGCCGGATATGGGAAAAGCGACGGCGGCGTTCGACGAGGCGGAAGCGCTGTTCCGTGCTGCAAGCGACATGGAAGGCGTGACCGAAGTGCTGTGGCAGCAAGCGCGATTCCTGGCGCGCAGCAACCGCACGGCTGAATCCTTGCAGTTGGCTGGGCGCGGGCTGACGATAGCGGCGAGCACTGGCGACCGTTTCCATGAAATTCGCCTTCAATTGGTGCAAGCGTTGGCTTATCGCAACGTGGGGGAAGTCGACCGCTCGAAAGAGATCGCGGAGCGAGCCGTGCTGATGGCCGTGGAAAGCAAGATGGATGCGACCGCTGCCGTAGGCCTGCTGGATCTTGGCAACGCATATGTGCAGCGCGACGAGCCGGCGCCCGCCGAGCGGTATTTCAAGGAAGGGCTGCAGACGGCCCGCAACGGACATGCCGACTTCAGCGAAGCGCGCGCATCGCTTGCGCTGGGGTCGTTGTACGTCCAGTACAATCGGCCGGTGGAGGCGATGCCGCAAATCGAGCGGGCCTTGCCTTACTTCCGCGATGGCGGGCATAAGCGCGAGTCGATGCAAGGCTTATTGCTGTTGGGTGCCGCGCGGACTCGGCTTGCGCAATATGACGCTGCTGAACGTACGTTGCGGGACGCGGTGAAACTCGGCGAGGAGTTGCGAGACCGTGAGAACCATGGCTTGGCGCGCTCGTACCTGGGTGGAATGCTCGCGCAGACGGGCCGGTGGCCTGAGGCGATCACGGAGTCGACGCGGGCTTTGGAATTGTTTGGCGATTTGCGGGGCGGTTATCGCGCGGCTCATACGCTCGGATCGAGGGCTCGGGTATTGACACAGTTGGGACGGTTCGATGAAGCGCGGGCCGACATCGTCGAGGCATCCAAATGGGCTGAGCGCGCAGAGGGAAATCAGGCGCAGGTGAAGGCTCGGCTGGCGTTGACGGAAGCTGAAATTGGCTATATCCACGGACGTTGCGTGGAGACTGCGGCGTTGGCACGGAAGGCTGGTGCGATGCATGGAGGGGCCGAGGAAGATTGGCGCGCATCGTTCCTGACCGCTTTGTGCGCCGCACGATCGGGTTCGCCCACGCAGGCGCGGGCTTTGATCGCGGATGCGGAGCGAAGCGGCAATTCCTATCGTGCAGCGCTTGGAAGGCTGGAGTTTGCCGAGGCAACCGGAATCGCGGCCGAGGCGGCGGTGGCGTTACTATTCTTTGAACCGCAACGGAATTGGGAAGCGACTTGGCGCTGCCGGCGGGCGATGGGCGGCGGAGTGGAGCATGGTCCGGCTCAGAAGACGGCGTTGGATGAACTGCGGCGGACTTGGCCGGCGAATAGTTTGGCGGCGTATTTCGCCCGGCCCGATCTGAAGAAGTTCGGGGTGCAATGACACTTTTTAGAGCGGGAATTCGCTTGTTAGTTTGACGTTGAATAAACTGAAAGGAAGGTAGAATATGGCGAAGAAGCAGAAGCAGGGTGGTGTTATCGACGGCGGGGCGGTGATCATTGATGACGGACCGGGGCTGGGTGGCGAGTCGAAAGTACCGAACGCGTTGGCCGCCGGGTTCCGCTTAGGATCCAAAATCCGACTAGCAAAACTGAAGGAGAAGGATTTCAGGAAAGACACCCTGGCGAAGGCTCCATCGACTTTGACTATCCAGGCGGCAACGGGTGAAAAGATCAGTTTCAACGTCGATGAGGTCGTATCCCTCCGTGTCAGCAGCGAACTGGAGGATTTCAAGTGTTTCCTTGCTGCGAATTCTGTAGTCGTGAAAGCAAGCGACACCTGTACCGAAACACAAATTAGTAATGAATGGGTTTATCAGGTGCCCGGCAGCGGGCTAATCACGCGAATTGAGGTCACCCTTAAGTTCGGCTCCTACCTATACGAAGGGTCAGCCAGTTTGACGCTCAAGCATAAGCCGTAGATTTGCCCTCAAGTGCGTTTTGCCGTTGAGGCCAGTTCCCCGTAGAGCCAGGCCTTGGCGACCTTCCAGTCGCGCTTGACCGTCCGCGCGGTGACGCCTAAAGCCTCAGCGATCTCTTCCTCGGTCAACCCGGCGAAGAACCGCATCTCAACAATCTGGCATTGGCGGGCATCCCAGCCCGCCAGCCGGATTAGCGCTTCATCGATCGCCAACACTTGATCCAGCCGATCCTCGGACACCGCGAGAACATCGGTGAACTCCACCCGCACCCTTCCGCCATCGCGTTTCGCCGCTTTTCGGTTTCGCGCGTAGTCCACCAGAATCCTTCGCATCGCTTGCGCGGCCACGGCAAAGAAGTGCGAGCGGTCCTTCCAATCGCCCGCTTTGGGCTGACCCATCAATTGCATGTAGGCTTCGTTCACCAAAGCAGTCGCTTGCAGCGTATGGCCAGGGCGTTCGCTTCGGAGGTACCGCGCGGCCCTGCGCTTTAGCTCCGGGTAGACCGCATCGAACAACGCCGACCGGGCGTCGGGGCTACCATCGCGCAGCTTTTCGAGCATGCGTGTAATCTGTTCGCCGTTCTTCCCGTCGCCTGCCATATTGGTCCCACCATTATGCCGGATCGTCCGTCAACGCGCCTGATATCATCAATAGATCGCCAGGAACTGCATTGATCGCGGAAACCAAGTCTGCCCGCTTTGATTCCCTCTCGCTCGACTGCGGCGTCACGCTTGCGCCCGTCGATGTGGCCTACCAGACGTACGGCCAGTTGGACAGCCGACGTTCGAACGCGATCCTTGTCACTCACGCCTTCTCGGGCGACTCGCATGCGGCGGGCCTCGATCCGGAAACCGGCAAGCCCGGTTGGTGGGACTCGATGATTGGGCCCGGCAAAGGCTTCGACACCGATAAATTCTTCGTCATCTGCTCCAACGTGCTCGGCGGTTGCCGCGGCGCCACCGGGCCCGGTTCGATCAATTCGGCCACTGGCGAACCGTACGCGATCGCATTTCCCGGCATCACGATAGGCGACATGGTGCGTCTACAAGCGAAGCTCATGGATCATCTTGGGATCGAGCGATTGCTGGCCGTCGCCGGTGGATCGATGGGCGGCATGCAGGTGCTGGAGTGGGCCGTGAGTTTCCCGCATCGCGTCGTCGCCGCACTCCCGATCGCGTCCACGGCGCGCCATAGCGCCATGCAAATCGCGTTCAACGAAGTGGGGCGGCAAGCGGTCATGTCGGATCCCGATTGGAATGGGGGCAACTACTACGGTGGAAAATTGCCCGGTCGTGGACTCTCGGTCGCGCGCATGATCGGCCACATTACTTACATGAGCGACGATTCGATGCGCGAAAAATTCGGCCGCCGCTTTCGAGGAAAAACGCAACCGTCGTTCGATTTCGGCGCCGACTTCGAAGTGGAGAGCTACCTGCGCTATCGCGGCAGTCAATTCGTCGATCGCTTCGACGCCAATTCGTATCTCTACATAACGAAGGCGATGGATTACTACGATGCCGGCGCGGGCTTCACTTCGCTGAGCGTTTCACTGGAACGCGCGCAAGCCCGGTTCCTGGTGATCAGCTTCACTTCGGATTGGCTGTATCCTTCGTATCAGTCGCTTGAAATCGTCAACGCGCTCCGAAGCCGCAATCGCGACGTCGCGTATTGCGAACTTCCCTCCACTTACGGGCATGATGCATTCCTCGTGGAAGTTGAGGAGCAGGCCGAAATCGTCCGCGGCTTTCTGAGCCAGACGCACAAGCAGGCGATGAGCAAGGCAGGGAAGCGATGAACCCGGTGGACGATCCCAAGCACGGCCCGCTTGTCCATGGCGTGCTCGGGCGGCGCGACTACGAGATCATCGGCGAGATTGTGGAGCCAGGCTCCAAGGTGCTGGATCTCGGGTGTGGTGAAGCCGAACTCCTCGCGTGGCTGGCCGAGAACAAGGACGTGCAGGCGCGCGGCATTGAGCAGAACGGCGGCAAGGTGATGAAGGCGATCGCGCGCGGCGTTTCGGTTTATCAGGGCGATCTCGAAAACAGCCTGCAGGACTATCCGGATCAAGCTTTCGACTACGTAATCCTCAGTCAGACTCTGCAGCAAACGTTGCGGCCGTTGCTGGTCCTCAAGGAGCTACTGCGCGTTGGCCGGCGCGTAATCGTGGGTTTTCCCAACTTCGGTCACTGGCGCGTGCGGCTCTCGCATCTCTGGAGTGGCCGCGCGCCGCGCACTGGGTTGTTCCCTTATGAATGGTACGATTCGCCGAACCTGCACTTCCTCACGATCAAGGATTTTGAAGCGCTGGTGGAGTCGCAGGAATGGACCGTGGAGAAACGCATCTTCCTGGCTGGTCAGCGCGAGACTAATCTCTTTCCCAATTTAACTTCGGAATTGGCGGTCTACCTTTTTCGAAAGTAGGAGACTCAAATGGCGAGCGTATTTCGCGACAATCTCTTCGCTGGCAAGGTCGCCTTCTTCACCGGCGCCACCAGCGGCATCGGCTTGACGATCGCCGAACGCTTCTCGGCTCTCGGCGCCAGAATCGGGCTGATGAGCCGCAAGCAAGAAAAGGTGGACGCCGCCTTGGCGCGCATTGGGAACTCGATCGGCTTTGCCGGCGATGTTCGCAATTATCCGGATGTCGAAGCCGCGCTCAGTCAGACCCGCGAGCAACTCGGCGAGATCGATTTTCTGTTCTGCATCGCCGCCGGTAATTTTCCCGCGCCCGCGATTGGCATGTCTGCGAACGCCTTTAAGTCCGTCATCGATATCGACGTGCTGGGCACCTTCAATACGTGTCGCGCGGCCTATGCGCATCTGCGGAAACCGGGCGCAGTCGTTATCAGTATTTCCGCCAATCACGCGCAAATCGCCTATCCGCTGCAAGCGCATGTGTGCGCGGCGAAGGCAGGCGTGGAGTTATTGAGCAAGACTTTGGCTCTTGAGTGGGGCCCCGCAGGCGTCCGGGTGAATTGCATCACGCCCGGCCCGACCGATGGCACCGAAGGCATGGCGCGGTTGGCGCCAACTGAGGAAGCGCGCCGCAAGGTGAATGAATCCGTCCCACTGCGCCGGATGGGAACAAAAGACGAAATCGCCGACGTCGCGACTTTCCTTTGCTCCGATGCGGCGGCTTATGTCACCGGCAGCATCTATCACTGCGACGGTGGCACGGCTTTGATTGGGCCGCGCATGCTCGACGCTTCGTAACGAATTGGGCCCCCTGTCCGTCAGAAAGGATGTGACACCCTTGTCTCGTCTTGTAGTAGCTGTCGTTGTGCTCGCCGAATTGCTAGTTGCCCAGCCCCGTCCGGCGGGTCCGCCCCCTCCTCCCGCACCTGTGCCGCAAGGGCAAGCTCAGGGCCAATACACTCCTCGCCGTGCTGGCGGTGGTGGTCAGCAACAGGCTCGTAAGGAGTATCGAGCCGATGAACTCTGCACGGTAGAAGGCTACGTCCGCAACGGCGCAACGGGCGAGGCTCTTTCGAAAGCGAGCATCACTCTATTCAGCACCGGCGGCCGTCAACAGCAACAGCAGAGCTATGCCGCGTCCACCGACGCATCGGGCAAGTTCAGCGTTCGAAGCATTGAGCCCGGCCAATACCGGATCTCCGTCCGCCGCAACGGTTATGTCTCCAGTGAACAGTCCGGCCGTCGCGCACTTACTCCCGGATCCACCCTCACGCTGTCCACTTCGCAGACTATCAAAGGTGTTGAAGCGCGGCTGATTCCACATGGCGTTGTCACCGGGCGCGTGCTTGATTTCGACGGGGAACCGCTGGTCTCGGCCAACGTGCAGTTGATGCGCTACCGATATACGCAACAAGGCCAGCGCGAATTGACGCCAGTCAACGCCGCGCAAACCAACGACCTCGGGGAGTATCGCGTGTTCGGTTTGCCTCCCGGGCGATACTACATCGGTGTGATGGTCTTGGGCCGCATGGGGCCTGGATTCCAGCAAGGGCCTGGCGATCCCGCGGGCGCCGACGGCCCTGTGCCGACCTTCTATCCAAGCGCGTCCGATCCGTCGCAGGCAAACCCGATCGACGTGCAAATGGGATTTACGGTGCAGGGTGCCGACGTGCGACTCTTGCGGGCTCGATCATTTCCCGTGTCGGGCCAAGTCGTGGGCGCGCCCGCGGGCCGGCGTCAAGGTATGGTTATGCTTCTGCCCCGGACAGATGGAAGTCTAAGCGCAGCGTCGCCACTCCTGCGTGGCTCTATTGGAGCCCCCTGGCTTCCGGATGGTAAGTTCACCGTACGCGCCGTGCCGCCCGGATCGTACACGATCATGGCGGAATCATTCGAAGGCGAAAATCGAATGCGCGGGTCCGCGGATGTGGACGTGGGCGACCGGGGCGTGGACAACGCGCAAGTGGTGATGCAGCCAGGCTTCGACTTGCCAGGAGCGGTGCGGCTAGCGGGCCAAGGGACGTTGGACTCGAGCAGCATTTCGGTCAATCTGCAACCCAGACAACGCGGCCGTAACATGGGGGGCGGCGGCAGCCGGGGCGGCGAAGATGGGAAATTACTGGTTCGCCAAATGTTCAACGGACACTACGATGTCGTAGTGAGCGGGCTGCCTGAAAATCACTATGTCAAATCAGTCCGTGCCGGCGAAATGGAAGTACTCACGGATGGCTTGCACGCTCTTCCCGGTATGCAATTGGATGTGCTGATCAGTGCTGGCGGCGGGAAAGTGAGCGGCACGGTTGTGAACGATAAGGGCGATGTCGTTTCATCGGCGACGGTGGTTCTGATGGCTCCCAAAGCGCCGCTGATGCACCGGCTTAAGACGGCCTCGGTCGATCAGCGGGGGCAATTCCAGATGTCCGGAATCGCGCCCGGCGACTATCTGCTGGCCGCGATCGAAGAAGTTGAGGCGGGCGAATATTGGGAGCCCGAGTTTCTCACGAAGAACGAGAAACTGATCGAGAAGCTTTCGATCCGCGAAAGCGCAACCGCGAGCAAAGCGCTTAAAGTGATCGGAGCCGGAGGGCAATAGAGCATTTTCGCTGTTGTAGACCGCTCCCTCGCGGTCGCGGCTCGGTTCTGATCTGTGCGCGTAAGTGAGCGGCAGTCTACGGCAAACATGAAAACGCTCTAGCTATAGCGCCCAATCGCTTGGCTCACTGATCGAGAGCCGAATCCAGCCTTCAGGGGGCAACGCATCCACTGGCAAAGCATTCTGCCAGAGCGACAGTTGAAACGGCACGTAATCGTTATTAGCCTGACTTAGTAACTGGAGCGGCAGCCGTATCTCCAGCACGCGGCCAAACGCTACCTCCAGTTTCGGTGTTCCCTGCCGCACTTCAGCCGAGCCTTGATCGAGTTCGATGTCCCACTCCGCGCCGCCCGCATTCAGATGAATCCGCAGACCGTCCACCTTTTGCTCGAAGTCGATGCGCAAGTACAGATTTTGCCGGTCGCTTCCGTATAGCAGTTCCCGGACCAGGAATCGCTTGCCGTGCATGGCGCCCGAGCGGCTGTCGACGCGATAGCTCCCGGCTCCGAGCCACTCGAAGAAGGAACTAATCTCGCCGTCGATGTTCGGCTGAATCGGTGCGCTCGGCAACTGATGTTGGGCGGCGACCGCAATCTTCAAAATCGGCCGCGCCAATTCCTCAGGAGGCGCCAGGTTGAGTGACCGGAAGACATTGGTCAGGTGGCTGCGATAGAGCCGATCGAATTCGGCGCGATTGTCGGAGTGGTGCTCGGGACCATACCACCAACACCAGTCGCTGCCTTCGGCGATCATCAACTCTTCCCATGCCATTGCCCGCTGCGGTTCACTCACCTTGTCGGCAGCCGCGTCGTAGGCTTGGCGCGCGCGCAGCAAGAGTTCCCAAGCGCGATTGTCCTCTTCGGCGCCGATCCAAACATCGAAATTCGCGTTGATCCACGACCCCGGGAAGATCCGCTGCAGCGGCTGCGCTTCGACGCGCTCCAGCGCTTCCGAGACGGTCAGCGCCTCCATCTGCGGATCGCCCGAGATGCTACGGTAGACCTCGGAAAGAAACGGCCGGCCGCTGAGTTCAAAGTGCTCCCAGGCATTTTCACCATCGAGAATTACCGGCACCAAGGCGTCGCGGCCGGACGCCAGGATCGGTCCGCAATTCTCGCGAATGCGCGCCATAAAATGTCCGGCCGCTTCGTACGGATCCATCCGCGAATAGACGAAGCCAACCAAATCGCTGAGTTCGTGGTCGCGGAAAATCAGCCGCATCGACTGGCCGTTCTGTTGCCAGAGATAAGGGCGATACGTGTTATAGGGCGAGGCGTGCTGCTCGATCGTGCGAGCCAGTACGCCGTTATCGGTGGCGGCCCACTGAAAGCCGCAAGAGGCCGCGATGGAAAGCGCTTCGTCGGAAACCGAGCCCTCCGACGGCCACAATCCAACCGGCGCCTTTCCGCACTCCAGCGTCATGAAATTCCGCGCGCGCTCCAATTGATGCCGTGCGTCATCGGGATATCGGAAGCGCGCCGGGAGCGGAACATAAGGGTGGGAAACGCCCGCAATGTTGGAGTCGCACAGCAGCGGGAGAATCGGGTGATAGAACGGCGTGGTGCTGATTTCGATTTGCCCGCTCTGAGAGAACTCGCGATACACCGGCAGCACTTGGCCCATGATGCGCAACTGCAGCCGCCCCATGTGCGCTTGCTCGTCCAGCGAGTAGCCGCGTTCCTTACTTACCAGTTCGCGCACTTCGGAGTCGTTGGCCTGGAATTCTTCGTCGAACCACGCGAGCTGCGAGAGTACTTGCAGGTCTCGCATCGCTTGCGTTGTGAAGGCGGCGCGGGCCCGGCGCGGATTGCGATCAGCCCCGTCCCAGGCGTCGAGTAATTCGCCATACCGCGGATAGCGGCGGATCATTCGGCCCGGATGCGCCTGGAAAAAATAGCGCAGGATAAACGACTGCTCTCCTTCCGAGAGTTCTTCGGCCGGCTTTAGCGCCAGCTCCAGGAATGGGTCGGCAGCCTTGCCCTCCGCGTATTCGGCGATCTGTACCATCATGGACGGCACGAGATTGAACGTCTGATGAACGCTGGGGAAATCACCCAGCACCTTTACCATGCCGTAGTAATCCTTCAGCGCGTGCATACGCGTCCACGGCAAATGATATTGGCCACTCAACAGGTCTTTGTAGAACGGCTGGTGCATGTGCCAGACGAAGCAGACGTAGATCTGAGGCAAGGTTAATTATCGCCCGCGTGCGGTCGCGAAGTAACTGCGGACGGGAGGCGGCGGAGTGGAATCCTTGAGCGCGCGCCAGAGGATATCGTTGAGTTCATCGTCGTCGATGCGGTCGGCTTCCGAGAAGTCCAACGCCGCTGAACGCTTGGCCGTGGCGGTGTTGGCGGGATTCCGCGTGTCCAGCGGTATGCGCGCTTTCTCCGCCACATAGGGTGCGGGATCGGCCTTTGACGAAAAGGCCTGCCACATGGGCGGAGCCGATGCGTCAAAGTGTGTCATCGGGCGCAGGCCGAGAATCAGTTCTATCGTGCGAAGCATCGACGTCGTGTTGTAGAGCGTCGAGTCGACCATGCCGCCGCGCCGCGTATAGGGCGAGACGATGTAGGCGGGGGAGCGATGGCTATCGACATGATCGGGGCCGTTCTGCGCATCGTCTTCGAGCGCGAAAATCGCGGTTGTGCCCCAGGCTTTGCTCTTCGACACCGCTTCGACAATCATGCCGAACGCAACGTCGTTGTCGGCCATGGCCGAGAGTGGGCCGATCTTGCCGGCGGCCGTGCCAGACGTGTGATCGTTGCCAAGGCGTACCAGCATTAACTTGGGCACGCTGCCCGCCGCATCCATACGCTGGAAATCTTCTATGAACACCTTCGCTCGATCGACATCCGGGTAATCCATGTCGAAGGCGCGGTAGTTCATGTTGGTGACGGGAGTCAGCACGGAGTCGCGCACCGACTTCACTTGGCGCGGCCCGGTTCGCTCAATCGTGTTGTCGGCATAGTAGCCGAAGTTGCGCATGCTCAGACCGGCCAAAGCGGCCTGCGTCCAGAGGTGACCGGCGGGAGGCCGCGCTGCCGGCTCGCCCCCTTCGTAGTCGTAGGTCTTGCGACGGCCAGCGTAGCTGTTCGGCCACATCTTCTGAACGTAGTCGGGCGCGATGGCGGCAGTTGTCCAGTTATGCCCATCGGCGCTTACGTCGGCGTTGACATAGAAGTTATCGAAGAGTACAAACTCGCGGGCCAGCTTGTGATGATTAGGCGAAACCTTTTCCGGGAACAAACAAAGAGACGGATCGTTGTTGCCTTTTTCCATGTCGCCCAACACCTGGTCGTAAGTGCGATTTTCCTTGACGATATAGATCACGTGCTGAATCGGCGAAGTCTGCCCGGGCACCGAAGGAACCGGGTTACCATCGGGGGTCGCCGCCCTGTCCAGCATCTCGTCGCGATACGGCGTGTTGGCGCGGACGGTCGATGTGTACTCGTCGAGTTTGGCGAAGTCGAATTTATCGACAATCGAAACGGAGCCAAGCTGGATGCGGCCCACGTATTGATCGATGCGTTGACCTTGGTGCGAAACAGCCGTAGTCACCGAGGGGTTCGGACCGGCGGGATTGGGATAGCTGCGCGGCCCTCGGCCGTTTAAGATCAGCAGCCGCTCATCGGGCAGCGCACGGGCCGCGATCGGATACCAGGCCGAAGGCACGAAGCCCAGGACCGTGGTGGCCGCTTCGGAAATATCGGCTACCGCGATGGCGTTGGCGTCTGAACAGACGACGAATAACTTGCTCTTGTCGGGGCTCATCGCCAATGCCGACGGTGTCATCCCAAGCGGCTGCCGCGGGGTCAAAGAAACGTTGATCACTTCGGCCAGCCGCATCTCTTTGGTTGCGTCGATACCGATCGAGTAGACGCGATTCGTATTGGACGCCGCCACGAAAATCCGCGCCTTGTAAGTGAGTTCCTTGTCGTCTTCATCCTTGGCGCCGCCCTCGCGCCAGATCATGTCGGTAGTGTGTGGGCCCACGCGGAGCACCGCGAGTTGCCGGCCGCCTTCGGCTTCGTGGTGATAGAGCGATCCATCGGCCCAACTGGTGACGAAGTAACTCAAACCGTCCGGATGAAAAAGTATCCGATACGGCCTCCGTCCAGTCTTGTATTTTTCGATGACGCGGCCAGATTGCGGATTGATCACGACGATCTGATCGCGGAACAGATCGGCTGCGTAAATCAGCCGGCCGTTCGGAGTCAACGCGACGTCGCCGATGAAATCCTGCGGCGTGCGCGTAGCGGCGGGCACGACCTCGAAAGTCCGCTCGGCCTTCACTTCGCCAGCCGGTGAAAGCGAGAACTCAAAGACGGAGGCCTTCGATCCGCCGCCCACGTAAATGCGCCGCCCGTCCGCTGTCATTGAGAGGCCCAGCCAGCCATCCGGGACGAGGGCCTTGCCGGTCACTTTCTCCGTCTTCGTGTCCATGATTTGCAAGGAAGGCGGATTGTAGCCCCCGTTCAAAACCACGAGAAACTTTCCATCTGGCGTCAGCGCCGAAGCCATCGGGAAGGTGTCCAGTGGAACTTGCCGGCCGGCCGGACGCAGAGACCAACCGCTGTTTAAGAGCGTGGAGCCATCGGCCTGGACGCCGACCACGCGTTGAGTGGCTCGCTGCGATTGCAGAACCGCCGTGCTCAAACCCAAAATCATCGCAATGGCAACGAGAGTAAGTGAGATTCTTACAAGCATGTGGAGTCCTTACAGTTTAGCGGTCCGGCGTGACAGGAGCATTGCAATCGCCGGAATCGAGATCGCTCCAGCGAAAGCCAGCAGGAACGATTCATTGCCGGCCGCGAACGCCCCGGCAGCGGCATAGGCGGCCGAGATCCCTAAATTCGCGAGTACCGCCAGCATCGCGAACCGGCGAAACGGCATCGCGCCGGCGCCAGCAAAAAGGCATGAAGCTTCGGCCAGCACCGGCACGGGGCGGAAAACGATCACGACCCAATCGCCAAAGCGGGCGCTCGCTTGCTCCAACCGTTTGCGGTCCGCTTCACTCAACCATCGCGGCGATGCCGTCTTTCCCAAGGCATAGCCGGTCAACGATCCGATCGTCATTCCAACCCAGGACGTCAGCATGCCGGGGAGGAAACCCAGGAGCGCACCCGCCGCGGTGGACAGGATGCTGGATGGAATGGGTAGCACAATGTCGGCAGCCAGCAGCGCGGCGATGCCGGCCGCGACCGTCGCCCCGTTGCCCGGTTTGGCGATGAACCCAGTGGTCCACGCCAGAATCGAATTTTCCCAAATCACGAATGGGATGAGGATCGCGGCCAGCA
The DNA here is from genome assembly GCA_043755595.1 of Acidobacteriota bacterium. Classification (GTDB taxonomy): domain Bacteria; phylum Acidobacteriota; class Terriglobia; order Bryobacterales; family Bryobacteraceae; genus VFZP01. Next base: position 18,442 of record JAYUSQ010000263.1, read on the forward strand.
ACGCCAAGCCGATCAATGGAAGTCGCGACCGCATATAAGCTAAGAGAGAACGCTAGCATGAAACCACTGCCTGCACCCACACCCGAAGAAGCTCGTCAACTCGCGCTCGCGGTCGTCACCGCCGACAAGTTTCCGATGCTGGCGACGATGAGCGGTTCTCAGCCATGCGTGCGCCCGGTCTCGCCAGTTTTGACCGAAGAGTTCACCGTCTGGGTAGCGTCGATGCGTTCGTCCTCGAAGACGGCGGAGATCGATGCCAATAGCCGCGTGGAGTTGTGCTATCTCACGAAGGATCACGATCAGGTCCGCATCACCGGGGTGGCCGAGCTTGTGAATGAGGGGCCGAAGCGGCAGGCGATCTGGGACGCGAATCCGTTACTGCGCGCGTACCTGAAGTCGATTGACAACCCGGAGTTCATACTCTATCGCATCGCGCCCGATCGCGTGCGCTTCATGCGCGAGTGGGCGCTGGAGTATCACGAAGTGGATTTGACGGCATGACTTGCAAGGTTTGCGGGCTTGACGTCCGGCCCCATGAGCGCTTCTGCGTAGGGTGTCAGACGGATTGCGGATTTCCGAATGTGCGGGCGGCTGAACAGTAGGAGGAAGAGCAGGCACTCGCCGCCCGTGTTGACGAAGCCGAGGCCTCGGCTTCGGAAAACGGAACCCTTGGACTACTCGCGAGGTTTCGGACGGCCGTCCGGAGTTCGCGGGCGGCCCGAGCCCGGTCAATCGACGAAGTGTATGTTCTTGTCAAGGGCGATAACAAGCTGTTAGGAACTTTTCACGATCTCAAGGGGGCCGGCCTCCTTCGCCCCTCGGCGACCAACATAGAGGCGGCTCGGCAATCGGCCGAGCCTTTGGTGCTGCTCAATTACCACGAGAAGATCCAATTTGCGGCGCTCACCCTGGATGACCTAGGACTCTTCACTTACGGGAACTGCGTGATGATTTTCAAAGAAGCCAGTATCGGAAATCGCTCAACCGTGTTTGAAGAGAATTGCGTATTCTTCTGCCGCCGCCGCAATCTTGGCCCTGCCAATTCGACAATTCCACCGGGATTCCGCTCTACGTGGGACTGGCGCGAGGAGTTGGCCGTGGCCAAACTCGGCGCGCGGCTGCGCCCGGAGATGAGTGAGTCTGACTTCCCGAGCCTCCTCCTGTCCAGCGGCAAAGATTCGGCCAGTGACGAGTTCATCGAAGTTCACGTCTATGAACGCCTTCATCGTTCGGCGCTAGACTATGTTGTAGTGAAGCCCATGCGGCAAAGCGATGCGGTGTTGGTGACAGAGATGCAAGCAATCCTTGGGCAAGGGAACGTAAGGACGGCATAGTGTCAAGAGCGCTTGTTTCCGGTCAAGCGGGAGTTGCCGTTTGGATTGACGGCGACATGGTTAGGTCCTACCATCTTGATGGACCGTTAAATGTAGAGCGGACTCGCGGCGAAATCCCACGATTGTTTGGCGATTGCACTGATGTCATATCGGTCGACGGAATCGCCAACGAAGGCGTCCCCGCCCGCTTGGAACTTCAATGGAAGAAGCATAGGTGCTTGACGCTGTGCCTCCTGTTTCTTGACGTCGATGCCCAACACGAATCTCGCGGACTCGCAATGAGCGCCATCGAACAATTACTTGGGGAACCGGAGGTCGACAGGTATCTCAGGCATAGACTCTTCGTGGCGCCAATGCCAGCGGATGTCGATCTAGCGGCCATGATCGGCTTGGCCAACGACAGGCGCGCAGCGGCGGTCGCCACGATACTTGAAGAAGTTTTTCAGCATCAAGTCGAAATTCGCCGATGCCGGACCGCCTGGGATTCGGTTCCCATCGGTTTTTTTGGCGATGAGTCGAGAAAGGAGCAAGCGGCTTTCGAACTCGTGGAGACCGGCGCGTTCCACTTGGCTGCTTTAGCCTCGTCCGCGGAACGAAACCGGACCGTTCCGTTCACGCCCAATGGCTGGAGTTCAGCACTCGTCATTGTAGTCAAACCACAATTCAACGGATTTCGAGAGGGCTTGTTCGCGTGGCTCGATTCGATGGCGAGACTGGATTTGGCGGACGAGATCCAATCCTTGGTTTTGCCCCAGCTACAAACGATCGGTGACCGCCCAGTCGCAAGCGGTGCTTCGCTCGGGCTGAGCGACACCTTTTCCCTGGTGGCGGCGCGCCTGAGGACATTGATCCCCTTCGATGCGATCGCCGTATACGGCTTGGGCGATTTCGTGGTCGCACATCACGCGCAAGACACGGACATCGATTTCGGGTTGGCGCTTCAGGTGGGAGAGAAATGGGCAGTCTGGGTAACCGAAAATCGACAGTGGTTGATCAACGACGATTTATCGGTGGAAGCCGAGTCCCTGCGCGACGGTCGAAAGTTCAGCGTACTGCGATCGGCATTATCGGTACCGCTGGACGGTCTCGACGGAGTAGCGGGCGTTCTTACTTTGTTTCGCCGGGAGGTGGGAGCGTTCAGCCGTAACGATGTTCGCGTCGTGCTGGCCGTGGCCTCGATGGTGGGAATGGCCGTCGAGACCCAGCGGACTTTTGACGCGGCCCGGAACACACCGACCGAACTCGCCCACGACCATTCGCTCGCGCAGCGACTGGAGCCGTCGATACCCGCCGCAAAGCGCCCCGCCTGAGGTCACTCCGGTTTCCAAACCAAGCCCAGAAACCGGACCGTGATGTTGGTCTTCTTCGGCTTGATCTGAATCTTCTCCAGCGGCTCGGTCATCGGGTCGGCCCCCGTCTGCAACTGGCGGACCTGCTCTTCCATCTCCGCCTGCTTTGCCCCTTTCTCCTGTTGCAGCCGCTCGACGCTTTCCTCGACTCGGTCGACGTCTTGTCCCTCGCGATAGACTCGGCCTGCCGAACGCATGCCGGTCATCACGCTCGACACGCTCGACTTTCGCCGTCCGCCGAACACCGCACCGAGCACGCTCATGCCGATGCTGATCACGCCCTCGATTTTCTGAGATCGCGATTGCGCCTGCTCTTTCTCCAGCGCTTGTTGCGCGCGGAAGATGCGGTCTTCGAGCGGCTTCAATTTCGTAGCATATTGCTCTCGTAGCGAGGCTATCGCCGTATCGCGCTGCTCGCGCGCCACCTGTTGCAGGCGAAGACGGAAGTCTCGTTCGTGCTCACCCGCGTTGGAGGTCTGATCGGTGGACGAGCTGTAGAAAAGGTCATAAGACTCCGACCCGTAGAGCCAGTTGGCGAAATCCTTGGACCAGGTTTTGTAATTCTTCGCTTGCGCCGCCGCCGAAGGCAGTTCCGCGAAACCGATGCCCGATTGCGCTTCGCTCTCCAGTTCGTCGAGTCCGATCTCGGTCTCTTCAGATTCCTCCCAATTCACCGCGAGGGCGCCGTCGCCAATCGGAGTTGCGTAGATCACATCGCGCCCTTCATCGACGCCTTGCTTTGCGTCAACGAACCGAACTTGCGCCGCCCCCATCAGAACGGGAGAGTAAGTGCTGGCCGAGCCGCGCACCGGAACGAATTTCTCCGCGATCTCCGGTGGCAACACTGGCTTCGCCGCCGCCGTGCTGGCCGCCAACTTCGCGCTCGCGGACTTGGAAACCGGCGCCGCCGCTTTCTTCGCATCCATGAGTAGCTTGATCTGTGTGCGCGTGAGCGGGCCGCGAAGATACGACAAGGCCCAGCGTGTTTCAAAAATCACCGGCCCATCGTCGTGAACGTTGTTCATGAGGAACACGCGATTGCCAAGGCCCGACAGCAGTTGGTCCAGCCGCGCGCGATCCATTTTGCCGCCCTGCGTCGCCGCCGCTCCTTCCAGTCCATCCAACACACGCTGCTTGTCGCGGTCGGTTTGCAAGCGCCCGATGAACCAGGTGCCGGTATTGCCGAGCCCCTTGTAATCCAGGTCCACCGGGTTCTGCGTCGCCAGCACCACGCCCACCCCGTACGCGCGCGCCTGCTTCAACAGCGTAAGCAACGGCTTCTTGCTGGGCGGATTCGCCGTGGGCGGGAAGTAACCGAAGATCTCATCCATATAGAGCAGTGCGCGCAAGCTCGTCGTGCCAGGCTGCGAACGCATCCAACTCAACGTTTGGTTCAACAGCAACGCGACGAAGAACATGCGCTCGGCGTCACTCAGATGCGCGATAGAGAAAATCGAAATGCGCGGCTTGCCAGAAGGCGTGTGCAGCAGGTTGCCGACGTCAAGAGGATCGCCTTCCATCCAAACTTCAAAGCCAGGTGACGCAAGTAGGTTATTCAACTGCATGGCCAACTTGAAACGTTCCTTCGATGGGAAGAAGCCCTCCAAGTCCAGCACGCCGATGCGTGTCACGGGCGGCGTTTGAATTTGTTGGATCAGCACGGCCAGATCGAGATTCTTTCCGTCGCGCCAGGCCGTGTCGAAAATCGTCGATACCAGAATATGCTCGCGGCTTTGCAGGGGGTCGCCCTCGACGCCGATCAGCGAAAGCAACGCCGTCGCTGTAGCCGACACGCGATCTCGCATCAGCTCACGGTCGTCGATCAATTCCGCGCTCGGAGCCGCAAAAGACTTGACGATCGAAACCGGCACCCCCGCATTGCTGCCGGGCGTATAAATCGTGAAGTCGGCGGCTGCCCTAAGCGCTGCGATACGCGCGCCGTCCTGTCCCCACTTGGCCAGCCCCGTCTTCCATGTCTCCGCCTGCTGCGAGGCATACTCGTCGACACTAACGCCCTTGCGGCCGGCATCGTCGGCATTCACCCACGGCTTGAAATCTTCACCTTTCAAGTCTGGGAACGTCAGTAGTAGATTCGACAGATCGCCTTTGGGATCGATCACCAGCGCCGGGATGTTGTCGATCGCGGCTTCTTCGAGCAAGCCGATGCACAACCCGGTCTTGCCGCTGCCGGTCATGCCGACGCACACGGCGTGTGTCACAAGATCTTTCGAGTCGTAGAGAATCAGGTCTTCGCCGGCCTTCTTCTGGTCGAGATCGTATTCGCGGCCCAGGTAGAAGACGCCAAGTTTTTCAAAGTCGGTCATGATTTTGCAGGCTCCAGAAATTCCGCGCGAACGCGTTCGGTGTCCTCACCCAGCGCACCCGGCGCGCGATAGGACGGCGTGAAATCGTTCATCCGCATTGGGTTCGCCACCAAGCGGATCTTCCCTAGTTTGGCATGTTCGGTTTCAACCACCGCGCCGCGCGCCGCCACTTGGGGATGCGCCAGTGCCTGAGTCAATGTCGACACGGGTCCACAAGGGACGTCATTTGTTTCCAGCTTTTCAATCCACGCTGCGGCATTGTCTTGTACCAGCACGGCCTGCATCAGATCCACCAATTCTCCGCGGTGCGCGTTGCGTTTTGCGTTGCCTTGAAAGCGTGGGTCCGCCAGCCATTCGCCATGTCCCAGCGCCTGGCAAACCTTGGCCCACAATCGCTCGTTGGGCGCACCCAAAACAATCGGCGCGTCGCGGCACTGGAACAATTGGTAGGGCACGATGTTGGGCTGCGCCGCTCCCACGCGCTTCGGCTCAAGCCCGGTGTTCAGAGCGCCAGTCGCAAGATTGCTCATCGCGCACAACATGCCTTCGAGCAGGCTGATTTCAATAAAACGTCCGCGGCCGGATTTGTTTCGGGCATAAAGCGCGGCGAGAACCGCGTTCGAAGCGAAGAGCCCGGCAAGAATGTCCGCGACCGGGAACGCCACTTTCGCGGCAGGTTGTTTGCGTGTGCCGGCCAGGTGCATGGAGCCGCTCATCGCTTGGAGGATCAGATCGTAGCCGGCCTTCTCGCGTTGCGGGCCGGTCTGACCAAACCCTGAGATCGAAGCGTAGACAAGCCGCGGATTGAGGGCTGCCAGCCGGTCGTACCCGATGCCCAATCGCTCTGCCACGCCCGGGCGGAAGTTCTCAATCGCCACGTCGGCGCGCGCCGCGATGGATTGTACCAGCCGCACTCCTTCCTCCGACTTCAAGTTCGCCGTCACGCTCTCCTTGTTGCGATTCATCGAGAGGAAGTAAGTGCTCTCGCCCTCCAGGAACGGCGGACCCCAATTGCGCGTCTCGTCGCCCGCTTGTTCTTCTTCGATTTTGATGACGCGGGCGCCGAGGTCGGCCAACATCATCGAGCAAAACGGGCCAGCCACCGCGCGTGTGAAATCGAGTACGAGGATGCCTTCAAGCGGAGCCACGCTCCATTATCGCCGTGTACCGGAGCGCTAGAATGGAGAGCTATGGAATTGCAAGGTAAACGCGTCCTGGTCATGGTGGATCAGGCCTATCAGGAAATGGAAGTGTGGGTGCCGCTGTACCGCCTGCGGGAAGCGGGAGCGGAAGTAGTAACCGTCGGCGCCACAGCCGGCGCCAGTTACGCCAGCAAACTCGGTTATCCTTGCGTCGCAACCAAGTCCTACGATGAAGTGACCGCCGATCGATACGACGGCATCGTAGTGCCGGGCGGCTACGCTCCGGACCACATTCGGCGCCATCCCAAGGCCAACGCGTTGGTGGCGGAGTTCAACAAACAAGGTAAGCTGGTGGCGGCGATCTGCCACGCCGGGTGGGTTCTTTGCTCGGCGCATGGAATGCTGAAGGGCCGCCGCGTGACCTCGTTCATCGCGATCAAAGACGACATGACCAATGCCGGCGCGATTTGGGAAGACGCCGAGGTGGTGGTGGACAAGAATATCGTCACCTCGCGCAAGCCGGACGATCTACCGGCATTTTGCCGCGCCTGCGTTGACGTGCTTGCCAAGCAGTGAGTGTCAAGAGGAGTTATCGTGAAAGTCATTTGCGGATTAATGTGCCTGGCCGCCTGTGTCGCTTCGGCGCAGCCGGGACCTACTCGCGCCGACTGGCCGCATTACGGTGGAAACTACAGCTCCTGGCGCTATTCGGATTTGAAACAGGTCGACGGGAGTAACGTCAAAAAGCTGGCGCCGGTTTGGGCATTTCAGACGGGCGACCCGGACGGCGGCCTGCAAGCGACTCCGATCGTCGTAGGTGGTGTGATGTATCTGTCCACCTCTCATAACCACATCTACGCGATCGACGCCGCTTCGGGTAAGGAGTTGTGGAAATACACCTACCAGCTTCCGAAAGGCTTCACGATTTTTTATGGCCCTTGGAATCGCGGCGTTGCCGTCGGCGAGGGGAAGGTGTTCATCGGTACGCTCGACAACAACGTGGTTGCCGTCGATCAAAAGACGGGCCGCGAAGTCTGGCGCGTGAATGTCGAAGACGCGAATCAATGCGGGTGTAACATTTCGGCCGCGCCGCTGCTGGTGAAGGGAAAGATTCTGGTGGGCGTGACCGGTGGCGATTCCGCCCACCGAGGCTACATTTCGGCCTTCGACGCTAACACGGGCCGCCAGGCATGGCGCTTCTACACGATCCCGGCGCCGGGCGAAAAAGGCAATGAAACATGGCTGGGCGAATCGTGGAAGTACGGCGGCGGCTCGGCGTGGATGACCCCTTCCTATGACGCCGAGTTGAATCTGACTTATTGGTCTGTCGGTAACCCTGCGGCCGATTTTTACGGTGATAGCCGCAAAGGGACGAATCTCTACACCGACAGCACCATCGCGCTCAATCCCGATAACGGTCAATTGAAATGGTATTTCCAGCAGGTACCGCATGATGTGTGGGACTTCGATACGGCCTACGAAAACATTCTCATCGACGCACCGGTCAAAGGCCAGATGCGCAAACTGCTCTACAACATCAACAAGGGCGGCGTCGCATTTGTATTGGATCGCACTAATGGCGAATTCATCGCGGGCTATCCGATCGTGAAGAACATCAATTGGATTGCGGGCATTGATGAGAAGGGCAATCTGGTCGGCCGCAATGAGCCGCCCGTCGGCAAGACGACTTTCATTTGTCCAGCCATTGGCGGTGGCCGAAGTTGGAATCAGGCCGCCTACTCGCCCGATACTAAGTGGATTTATACGACGGCCATTGAGTGGTGCGAAGACGTCACGGTCTATAAGGAAGAGCCCAAGGAAGGGCAGACGTTCTTCGGCGGCTCATTCGTCGCCAAAGATCCCAAAGGCGAACGTGCCCATTCGCATCTCGACGCTTATGATCCTGTGACTGGCAAAAAGCAGTGGACGTACTTGTCGAAATATCCGTTGCTCGCCTCCGTACTTGCCACCGGCGGCAACTTGATTTTCTCGGGGGATCCCGAAGGGTTCTTCTTCGCTTTAGACGGCAAGACGGGCCGGAAGGTATGGCAGTTTCAAACCGGCAGCGGTCATAGGGGATCGTCGATTTCTTACACGGTGAATGGCCGTCAGTACATCGCAACACCTTCCGGATGGGGATCGGCGGTCGCCGGGCTGGTCGCCCAACTGTGGCCTGAAGCGGAACGCTTTCGTGGCGGTTCTACGATGTGGGTGTTTGCGCTGCCGGAGGCGGCAAAGTAAATAACATGACTCGTAAAATCGGTCTCATTCTTCTGACAACCGCAGCGGCCAATGCGCAGAATTTCGAACTTGGCGCACAGACTTTCCGCGCCACCTGCGCGCAAGGTTATTGTCATGGCTCCGGCGGCACGCAAGGGCGCGCACCAAAGCTGATTGGACGCAATTTCGATGGACCGGCGGCCGCGAAGATCGTCGGCGATGGTGTCGCCAATACGGGGATGCCGGGCTTCAAACAGAGGCTCAACGGCAGCCAACTCGACGATGTCGTCGCCTATGTCGTGAAGATTTCCGGCGGAGACTTGGGTACCTTGAAGGCTTCCGCAGCGGGTGGCGGTACCGGGATGACTGAGGCCGCTGCCAAAGGCAAGTCGCTCTTCCTCGATCCTCTGCGCAGCGTCGAGCGTTGCAGCACTTGTCACGCGCTGGAGGGCACGGGCAGCGCGATCGGGCCCAATCTCGCTTCCGGCGGTCCGCACACCAGTGCTTCGATTCGCGCAGGCAACCCTGCGTCAATACGGCAGGCTACCCTCAAGACCGGTGAAAAATTCGCTGCCCTTGTGGTCGAGCAAGGCGATTGGCTGAAGATCTACGATCTCGGGGCAAATCCACCCGTGCTGCGGACTCTGGCAAAAGGCGATGCGGCGTTCGGCCCCGGCGCCACTTGGCGGCACGCCGATGTTACTAAGCGTTACTCCGATGCAGAACTCGGCGGCATTGCCGACTATCTGGCTTGGGTCGCCAAACAGTAAGGACGGCTATTTAGCTGCGGCGGCGGGAGCAGGCATCGCCTTCAATCGCTTCTGAACTTCCGGAACCCGCTTGTCGTCTGGCGCGGCCTCTAGAAACTGCTCCAACGCTTCGCGCACCTTCGCCTTGTCTCCTAGCTTCTCCAAAACCTCGGCGCGCTTGTAGAATGCGTCGGCGAAGCCCGGGTTCCACTTGGTTGCTTCTTCGAAACGCCCAGCGGCCGCGCGCCAGCTTCCCTTCTTCGCGTAGTACAGCCCGACCTTGTATTCTTTCTCCGCTTGCACGGGATTGAGCGCGTACTCCTTGGGCTTGAGCGAGGCGTCCTCTTCGGGAGGCTCCACAGTCGGGGGGGCGGCGGGCTGCTGCGCAAACGTCGCGAGCGCCAGAAAGAGCACGAGAAGCGCGCGTGTCACAATCAAAGTGTACCAACGCAAAACGCCTCTGGCGCGCAGCCGCCTTCACCAATGGACCTTCGCGAAAAAGCCGCCCAGCTTCCGATGCATCCCGGCGTCTACCTGTATAAGGACGCTGCCGGGACCGTGCTCTACGTGGGCAAGGCCAAGATTCTCCGCTCGCGTGTGCGCAGTTATTTCAACGAAGATCGCCTCGCCGACCGCCGGTTAGGCAAGCTCATCGCCGAAGCCGCCGACATCGACTACATCCTCGTCGACAACGAAAAAGAAGCGCTCGCGCTTGAGAATAACCTTATCAAGCAGTACAAGCCGCGCTTCAATATCCTGCTGCGCGACGACAAAACGTACCCCTACATTCAGCTGACCGGCGAAAAGTTTCCGCGCGTCTACGTCACCCGGCGGTTGCAAAAACCTCATACGTACTTCGGCCCCTACTTCCCTGGCAATCTCGCGCATCGCCTCGTGGACTTCATTCACCGCACCTTCAAAGTGCCATCCTGCCGCGTCGATTTGAATCGGACTCATGCGCAGCCGTGCCTTGAATATCATATTCAACGCTGCCTTGGTCCCTGCGTCGAAGGATTGACCACGCCCGAAACCTACGCGCGCACCGTTGGCGATCTCAAGCTATTCCTCGATGGAAAGACGAAAGACCTGACGCGCGATCTCAAGAAACGGATGGAGACGGCATCGGAGGATCTGGAATTCGAACGCGCGGCCGCTCTTCGCGACCTGCTCGCCACGGTGGAAGAGATGGATGAGCGTCAGAAGATGGCCGCGGCTTCCGGTGACAACACCGACATCATGGCCGTCCACGCCGAGCCGCCACTGGTGGCGGTGAATCTCTTCCATTTGCGCAACGGCCGCATCGTCGACCGCCGCGAGTTCTTCTGGGAGGATCAACACAGCTTCGATCTGGCCGAGTTCACGTCGGCGCTGCTCACTCAACTCTACTTCGGCGCGCCGCAGGTGGCCGACCATATTCACCTGCCGGTCGATGTCGAAGATCGCGCCCTTTTTGAGGAACTCCTCACCGAACAGCGCGGCAAAAAAGTCTATATCCATACGCCCCAGCGTGGCGAAAAGAAGGCGATGCTGGTGCTGGTGGAGACCAACGCGAAGCACTCGTTTGAGCAGCGATTCCGCGTGCTGGCGCCGTCATCGGCCGCGATCAAAGACGCGGTGCAGGAAGCGCTCAACCTCGAAACCGCGCCCGAGCGCATCGAGTGCTTCGACATCTCGCACATACAAGGCACCGACAAAGTGGCCAGCATGGTGGTCTGGGAAAAGGGGCGGATGAAGAAGGCGGACTACCGCAAGTTCATCATCCGCACGGTGGAAGGCAACGATGACTTTGCGTCGATGCGCGAGGTGGTTGCGCGCCGATACTCTCGTCTGAAGGCAGAGAATCAGCCGATGCCAGGGTTGGTGCTGATCGACGGCGGACTTGGCCAGCTTCACGCCGCGGCCGGCGCCCTTGAGTCGATCGGTATCATCAATCAGCCGTTGGCTTCCATCGCCAAGCGCGAAGAGATCATCTACGTGATGGGGCAGGAGAATGAGCCCGTGGTGCTTGACCGGTTTTCACCGGTGCTCCACCTGGTCCAGCGGATTCGCGACGAAGCTCACCGGTTTGCCGTGACGTTCCATCGCCATCGCCGCGATACGTCGCGCTTGAGCAACGAACTGACGGAGATCAAAGGCGTCGGACCGGAGACCGTGAAGAAGTTGTTGCGTGAGTTCGGTTCGGTGATCGATATCAAAGCGGCGAACGAAGACGCCTTGGCCAAATCGATTGGCCCAGCGGCGGCGCGCCGGATTAAGGAGCACTATCGAGAAGATGCAGGCGCTATCGGTTGAGATTTATTGTCACGAAATTGGGGGCGCCGATCCGCAAACGGTGCAAGCCGATCTGGCCACGAGAGTGCCCGCTTCCGTTTCGGTGGTGGTGGTTGAGCGTGCGCCTCGCCTGGACAAGCTCGAAGAATCGTTGAGCCAGTCCTGGCAGTTCCCCGAAGCTCGCCAGACGCTCGGCGAGTGCCGCTTCGTGATTACGATTCACGAAGCCGAGGCCGGCGCGGCTAAACCAGTCGAACGCCTGGAAGCGCTGCAGCAGGCGGCGAACATTGCGCTGGAAGCGGTGCATGGAGAGGCGATGCATTGCGTCGATTCCCGGCAACTGATCCCGCCAGGTCTGTTCCTGGGCGAGATCGAAGCTCGTGGCATTCCCGCGCTTCAGGCCGGTGCGATTAACGTCAGGCTCTTCCGCGTGGATGCAGCGGGCGTCGCCGAAGGCCGGCTGCTGATGGACACCTTGGGCCTTCACGTTTTTGGCCTGCCCGATTTGCAGATCGACTATCGCTGGCTGGAACCGGGCGCGGTTGCCAAAACGTTGTTCGCCGCCGCAGGCTACCTGTTCCAACAGGGTGACGTGATGGAAGACGGGCACACGATCGAAGGTTGCCTGCCCGGTTCGCGCTGGTCCGTCCAACACTCACAGTCGATCGTCGAGCCTCATCGCGAAGTGATCGCGCTCGATCCCGGCGAACCGTACTCGACACGCGACGAATGACGCGTCAGCCCTGCGAGGGCAAAATAGAGCGCGCCGAAAATGGGCCGCTCCTGGAAGTGATATTCGATCGCGCAGTGAGCGAGCACAAAGGCGAGTCCTAGGCCCCACCCCGTCCGCCAACCCGCGCCGATTGCCCCGCCGGCCAGGAGCAGCATCGCCAACAGGAATGGCCCGCCGCCTTCGGCCAGCCACTGCAGCCAGTCGTTATGAGCCTGATTGTCGATCGCTCCGTCGTCAAAGCGCGCGTAGGCTGGATACACGACATGCCACGTGCCCAGCCCCCACCCAAGCAATGGACGATCGCGCGCCATCTCCAGCGTGGACCGCGCCAGTTCCGCGCGGACGCGCAGCGGAGTTTGCCGTTCAAGCTTTTCGGCCAACGCATCCCAGCCTGTGACCGTCAACATCGCCGCCGCTAACGTTGCCACCGCGGCCAACCGCCGGATCGTTATCGACACCGGCAACTCGTTGCGCGCCGCGCGCAGCATCAACACCGCGCCGGTTTCGATCGCGATCAAAATGGATCCCGCCAGCGACCCGGAGACCAATACCGACGCAACTTGCAAGGCCGGTCCTGCGAACTGCCATCCTTGTGCCCGCCACAACGCAATGGGTATCGTGAGCAAGACGAAACCGGCATATTGGTTGTCGTAAACCCATGGCCCCATCTGTCCGGTTCGATAGCCGCTGTCGAAGAGCCAGAAGATGCGGCCCTCCGCCGTGAAGCGCTGTAGTATGGCGGCAAAGGCGAGCGCGATGGAGAACCACGCGGTCGCATCCAGCATCCATTGCCGTTGACGTTCGTCGCGCCGCGAGTCCGACGCCGCGATGGCGAACGCGGCCAACCACGCGGTCCAGGTCAGGCGCGCTGCGTGCGTTTCCCATGCATAGATACTGGCCCCCCCCAGCACTTGCACCCACGGCCAGAATGCCCCAACCCCCAAAGCGACTAGCCATGGGGACGCCACCCATGTTAACCGCCTCCGGGCCGACATCGCAGCCGCCAAAACCAGCAAGGCTACTTCAATCCCATGCCACGGCCAAGCGTGCGGGATCCAGGCGGCCCCGATGCCAATGGCGAGTATCGCAGCGAGGATTTTCACTCGCCGATCCTGGCCTGGCCCGCCGCCCGTGTCTCGCCCGCGAGGCGTTGGTAGTGCAGCGTGATCCGCGCGCCCTCGTCTCCGAACGCCTCGCGCCGCCAGGAGAGCCCGTTGAATGAAGCGTGGATCGGCCAGTCAACTCGTCCCGGAGCCAGCATGAGACGCGTCGCGACATCGCATTGTTCCGGCTGCCGGCCATCCAATACAAGAGTGAATCCTTCGCGGCCGTCCGCTTCAAACCGCACGCCCTCCTGCGGAATCGCCTGCCAATCCAGCGCTCGATGTCCATGGATGCGCGCCAATGCACGCACGCGGCGTCCGGAGACTAGGGCTTGAACAAGCGGAGCCGGATCGATGTCGTCGAGTCGATCGAGCCCCGCTTCCACCTCATCCAATCTGCCGGTCCGAGCCGCATGCAGTAACCACGCACGCCACGTGATGGGCCGCGCTTCGGGACGAAGCCTCCGGCGGATCTCGGCCCCATTGTTCTCCATTGACCAAGCCAAATCGAATAACAACTCCGGGTCGCGATAAGCGACGCTCAGCGCCTCACGCGCCCAAAACCAGAACGGCTCGGTTTTGTTTTGGCGAAAGTAAAAGCCCGCCAGCGTCCAGCGCGGTTCGTATTTGCGGCTGTATGAGGTTGCCCTCACCAGTTCTTTCTCGGCTTCGCCGATCCGCCCCGCTTCCTCCAACGCCAATCCCAGCCGCATGCGGATGAGCGCGTCGTGCGGGCTCAGGACCGCCGCCTCCGAAGGATCAAGACGATAAGCCGCGTTCGTAGAATCGATCTGGGAAGCCGTCTTTCGATCGCCGCGCGTCGACCGCCAATTGGCGTAGAGAAGACGCGCCGCCTCGACGGCTTGTGAGCCAAGATACACAGCGAGGGCGAAGTGAAGGAAACGCCTCAAAATACTGGTCTCCTAGCATACCTCGCGCTAAAATCTCCATATGCCTCCTTGCCGCTCATTTTCATTCTTCCTCGTGACGGCTTGGCCCTGCATGGCTGCGGCTTCGCTTGGTCTGGTTACGGCTGACGGCGAATTTAAACTCAATCAAGCGGCCGTACGAGGCAACGCAACTCTAACCGAAGGCGCGCTGGTGGAGACTCTCGCCGTGCCTTCGCGGCTCAGGTTGACGGGCGGTGCGGTCATGCGGCTCGATGCCGGATCTCGCGCCCGCGTCCATGCCGACCGCGTCACCGTTGAGAGCGGATCCGGCGAATGGAGCGCCGTCAAGGGCTCAACCGCGCTCGAAGCGCTGACCTTGCGGATTGCCGCGGACGGAGAATCAAGTAGCGCGCACTTCGCCTTGCCATCGGCCCAAATACTACAACTCTCGGCGTCGCGCGGACGCTTTCAGGTGCTAAACGCCGGCGGCACGTTGATCTCACGCCTTGAACCCGGGCTGGCCTTGGCCTTTGAGCCGCAAGCAGGCGGCGGCAGTGTGGCCCCTTCGAGCTTTATCGGATGTGTGGTGAAGAAGGATTCAAAATGGATGCTCTATGAGCCTACGCTCAAATTGCTGGTGGAGATGCGCGGTCAGACGGCTGTTGTGGAACGTGAGTGGGGGAACCGGGTCCAGGCAAACGGGACGTCGCCTGTCAGCGGCCAACCCGAAGGCAGGCAATTGATCAATGTCACCACCATCACCCGGATCGATTTTGGCGGCTGCGAGGAGATGGCGAAGAACGCTGGAGCTGAGTTGCCCGCTAAGCCAGTGACGGCGCCCGCTGCAGAAACGGCGCGCCCGCCGATTACTCCTTCTCCGAGGGTCGAAGGAATGTCGGCGGGCACTAAGTACGGAATTATCGCGGCCGTCGCCGGTGGCGGCGCCGTAGCTGGGATTGTTGGAGCCAGCGGCAAACGATCGCGCTAGCGGCCCTACTTCTTGGTAGGCGCGGCCCCGGCCGGACGCTCACTCGTGGGCGGGACGAGGCCTTTAATCCGCATGTAAGTGACCATGTTGCCGTAATGCTCGTAGTTATGCATGCTGTTGAACGACAAGACGTTCAAGCGTGTGCGCTCGCCGCCAAAGAACTTGACCACCTGGGCTGCGTTCGCATCGGTGGTCGATGCGTAAGCTTTGTCACAAAAGGCCATGGCGTCTTTCAAGGCCGAGACCAGATCCGCCTTGGTGGTTTTGGACTTCTCGATGCCGAGTCCCGGATTGACTTCGCCGGAGGCCGCCGAACAGAAAGCGTATTGGGCATCGGCCACATGGCCCACTAACTGTCCGAACGTGCGGATACCCGTCGCAGGTGCGAAGCTGTAGTCTTCGGCGCTCATCTTTTCGGCGGCGCCTACGATGGCCTGTTTGGTCTGCCCGTGCAGAGCCTGAGCGCCCCCGGACAACGTTTTGAGATCCGGCCCTTGGGCCGATAGCGCTAGTGCGCCGGCCAATAATCCGATAGTCAGATTTTTCATTTTTAGTTAGTTCTCCTTGACTTGTCTTACTGTTTAGGACGCGGCGTGGCGTCGGCCTTGGTTAGGCCCATCGCCCATTTTACCGCTTCGAGATACATTTTCTGGATGTCGGGCCGATTCCAGGCGTCCTCGCGGTGGCCAAACGTCGAGTAGAAAACGCGACCTTTACCGTAGTCTCGAATCCAGGTCAATGCGAAATCTTTGTCGGTCCGCCGGACGTTCTTATCCGTCAGGTCGAGCTTCGACGAATCCAGGCTCATCAGCACGCGCACACGATCGCGTGAAAAATTCTTGACCTGGTAAATTTCGTCGTGAATTGTCAATTCCTTAGGAAAGTGGGCGGTCATTGGGCTGGCGGCGTCTTCAACGATCACCGGCGCCTGGAACTGATTCCACGGATGGAGATCGAAGTAGCCGCCGGTCATCTCGCCATACTCGGGCCATTCGTAGAAAGTGTCGATTCCCGAATGAACGGCGATGAAGCCTTTGCCGTCTTCTTTGACGAAGCTGAGTAAGTCCGCCTTCTGGCTGGCGTCCATGTCCAGTTCGCCGGTCGTATAAAAAACGATGGCGTCGAAGTAATCGAGATTCTTGGCGTTGTCGCGAAGCTTCTTCTTCGTAATTAATTGCGTGTCCGTGCGGATGTAGGTGTCCCACAAGCCTGTTTCCCGACCGATCTTCCACAAGGTAGCCAGGCCGTGTGACGTCGCGTCATGCTGGAAGCCCTTCACCGCTCCTATACAAAGCAGCCGCTTGCGGCGGGGAGCCTGCGGCTGCTGCGGTTGTTGCGCCGGCAATAAGATTGCGGCCACGGCCAGAGAGAGAATGATCCTGCGAATCATCCCCTCAGGATAACTCGCTCCAATTGCCGCTAGCCACCCACGGGAGGCCGCACCGGATCGCGCCGTTGGGTCCGTGATCGCGCAGGCTCGGGCCGCAGATCGAGTGATTCTCCATCGCCGCTCACCGTCACCCGGAGATATCCAAGCGGGGGCACGCGGTTGGCCGCCACCAGACAGGCAAGCGGCTGCAGAATCCGGCGGTGAATGGTGCGCTTCAACTCCCGCGCCCCGTACTCCTGACTGACCCCCTCGCGCAGCAGCACCGCCCGGGCCGCCGTGTCGACTTCAATCGAAAAGCTTCGTACACTCATTCGTTCGAAAATATGCCGCTGCAACCGGGTCAACTGCTGTTCGAGAATCTCCTCCAGCGCGATTTCATCCAGAGGCTGATAGGTCACAATCGAATCGATGCGATTCACGAATTCCGGTGAAAAATGCTTACGAATCGCATTCATTCCAATCTCGCGCAGCCGGCCCTCCGATTCGAGGCGGTCCGGCATCGGCCCGCTGAAACCAAACGCCGGCTTCAACATTCGTAACATCTCCCGGGCGCCCAGGTTCGACGTCATAAAAATTATGCTGCGATCGAAGTTCACCGTGGTGTTGTCGCCCAGCCGCAACTGCGCCTTGTCGAGCACGCCCAATAACAAACGCTGCAGCGACGGAGCCGCTTTTTCGATTTCATCCAGCAACACGATCGACAAACTGGACCGGTCGCTGGTAGCTTGATTCAATCGCGCCTGATTCAACATCGGCGTCGTTTCCTTGTGCCCCAGATATCCTGGCGGCGCGCCGATCAGCTTGGCCACTTCGTGTTCCATCTGGAACTCTCCGCAGTCGATCTTGACCAGCTTCTTTTCATCGCCATGTAGAACCTGTGCTAGCGCTTCGACGGTGCGGGTCTTGCCGGTTCCGCTCGGGCCCAGCAGCAGAAAGACCCCAACCGGACGGCCATCAGGCGAAAGACTAGCCTGATAAAGGCGCACGTACGGCGCAATGGCGTCGACGGCTTGCGGCTGCCCCACTATCTGCGTCGACAATGCTGCCTCCAACTGATCCAGCCCCTCAGTAGTAGCCACGCCTTTTCGGGCGGGCAGTTCAAACGGATTTCGCATTCGGCGGTCGATCTCCCTTCCGCCGTCCAATCTAAGAGCGCGCTCGTTCAGTACGGCGCCGAAAAGAGACCTGGCGCCCGGCCGTTCCACCTGCACAGCCCTTTTCCCGTAAATGACTTAGCGTCATCCGCAGCCTTTTTTCCGCCTCGCCCCCAATCGTGTGAACGCAGGTTTGCACAGACCATGAGACGCCGAATGGAATCGCGCCTATCGCAAGCTGCAAACCACGCCAACTTAGCGCCTAGGGCAAGGCCAGACTCGTGAATAGGCGCAGGTCGCCGATTTTGTCCTCATTGAGTCGCTTGGCGACGTGCGGGAAGGGTCGATGTTTATTCCCGTGCAGGAGGGGTTCAAACGCGCTGAGGTTGTGCGAGCGCGGGCGCGAGAACTCGCGTGATGTGGTTGGCCCGCGGACTCGCCGATGAAGCTTGTCTTGTAATTGACTTAGAAATCCCTACGAAGCCACTTGCAAACACTAACATCTTTTAACATCTTTGGCTTGCCTTTTGCGGGCGTATGGATACTATGGATACTGGACTCTAATACTACTGTGTTATAAATTATTCAAGCTGAAGGACTTGGCAAACTCCGCGATATCATCGGTCTGGAATGGCTGTACCTGAGCTCGGCGCCGGGCACTCTCTGGAGGAGGTGCGCCGC